>CAMPIU010000190.1 GCA_946886545.1 uncultured Flavobacteriales bacterium
TCATTCCAGCGACCATTGTATTTTTCAGTTACTTTTTGAAGGTTTTCTACAAAAGCAAGGAGCAAGGCTTGAGAGGGTTCCATTTTTCCGATTGCTTCATGCGCATGTTTCATTTGGATATTTTCACGCAAAGCTTCCAGTTCACCGAGGAAATCTTCAAAATAACCTTCCGGGATTTCTTTCTCATTGTAAAAGCGGATCCATCCTGCAATTTGAATCAGTTTTTGGAGCATAGCAGCCTTGTCGTTGTCCAGCATTTTAAATGTGCCGGGAACGTGTAAGCGATCCAACCGATCTTTTCTGCTATGTCCGTCTCTTGATTTCATCTGTAATTAATTGAAAATGTAAAATGGATAATTGAAAAGAAGAGAGGGCATACTTCCAATTAGAATAGAGATTAGTATAATTCTTTCATTTTTCATTTCTCATTTCCCTTTTTTACTTTTCAATTCTCAATTTTCAATTTAAAGTTGTGTTCCCTCCAGAAAGTAGAAAGGATAAACCATACTGCTTCTGCTGTTTGTTTGTCGAATAGTGAATTCAACTTTGATCCATAGAATCCCTTCCATCGCATCTCGAATTTCTACCTCCACGGAATCTGTCGTAATCCGGGGTTCGCCTTCGCGGATGGCTTGTTCAATGATGTCAATGATCATTGTTCGTTCCGAAAGATCAATCTTTGAGAAAACCCATTTATCAATCGGACAACCATAGTTGTAGCGAAAAACGCGCTCTCCGGGAATTGTCGAAAACAAGATTCGCAGACTTTCCCAAATATCTTCTTCATCAGAAACCAGGTGCACACCGCGCTGATTAAATCGCACGGGAAATCCCCAGCCGGTTCCTAAATATGTTTTGTCTTCCATTTTAGCCTCCAATTAGTACGGTTGGACATCCCAATACGATGGCACCTCCGTGCGCACAAGTATCGCCCATTCTGGCAGCCGGTTTTCCGCCGATCATGACAGTTGCAGATCCTTTGACAATACTGTCGGGCGGACCAACGCAAACACACATATCGCCCATTACGGCAGCAGGCAATCCACCGATTAAAACCGTTGGAGCTCCCGGTCCGGTAATCGGTCCGCCAACGTGCGGAACGGGAGGGACTCCCGGTGTAACCATCGGGCAAGTGTGCATATCTGTTAATCTTGCTGCTAAACTCATCCTCTTCTAATTAATCATTACAATTGCTCCTTTTACTGCCGTTTGTCCGGCTGCAGATAATTCTGCTGAAGCATTTCCTTTTGCAGTAAAACTGGCATCAGCAGTCAGTTCCACATTCGTGCCTTTTACTGCCACATTCACTCCTGCCTTGACATTGGCGTTTGTGCCCGCATCTACTTTTACTTCTGTTCCGGCCTTGATCGTAATTTCTTTGGCTGCCTGGATCAGAATCCCGCTATCCGAAAGCACAATTTTGTTTCCGTTCTGATCTGCCATGGTGACGGATTTGTCCTTGTCACTCAATACCAGTTTATTGGCTCCCGGAGTTGTTACTGTTACTACTTTGTTTTCATCGTCCATTTCAAACTTGATCCCGGCTTTGGTTTTCAGAAGCTGGATCGGATTTTTTGCATCAATTTCCAATGGAGCAGTATTTGCCGAACTGTACATGCTTCCCAAAATAACCGGATAAGTAGGGTCATTGTTCAAAAAACCAAGCACCACTTCATCACCGATATTTGGAATGAAAAATGCACCGAAACTTTTGCTGCTCCAAAAATTGCTTAAGCGTGCCCAAACCATATTTTTATCGCTGTTCAAAAGTGGGATTTCTACCTGGATCCGGTATTCCTTGGCCGGATCTCCGTCAATTTTATGAACTACTCCAATATGCAAACCTTCAATTCCCGGAAGAAGTCCTGAAGCTGGCGGGGTTACCACATCCGGATTTTGAGTTGCCATTTCCGGATTGATTCCCATGCCGGCAATTGTTAACCATTCACCGTCCTGAATTTCATGTTCTACAAATCCGATAAATGCATCTCCATTGAATCGTTTTCCAAGACCATCCAGGGTGATAAGGCATCCCGGCACTGCAAGTGAGCTTCCCTGGAATTTGATTTCGCCCTGAATCCGCGCGAGTCCTGCTTTCAATGACTGAGCATCTGCCCAGGTTTGGAGCTGAGAAGTATCCCCATAAATTTCAGTCTGAATTCCCCAGCGATCTCCACCGATGGATTCCGATAAAGCCGAAGAGGTTTGATCTCCCTGTTCATTCAGAGTGGGTGTGGCTGATGCTGCCGTAATGACTGCTTGCGTAGCAATATCCCAGGCATAAGCATCAACTCCCAAAGTTTGATCGGAAGTTTGAAGTTCTCCGCGGAAAGAAATGAGGTCCTCACCATAGGTTACTTTTAGAACAGCTGCGGCAGAAACCAGCGGTTTGATCACCTTTACTTTAGCTCCGTCCGACAGAACGATCAGGCCGTTTGCATCTGCGCGTGAGCAAATAAAATCCCAGTCAGAAGAGTAATATTGGACCATCTCAGGATGAGTGACGGTTGTTGCGTCAACTGTTGGTGTGACTTCTGAATAATTGCCGAGTATTTCTTTGATAATTGCACTGTCTGTTTTTTGTTCGAAGAAGTTGTTTTTCCGGGATAAGGTTGAGGGGAAAACAAAATCGGCACACTCAATTTCTAAAGTTGCAGCTTCATTTTCCGGAATACTCACATTATGTGAAATAACAATTCCTTCGAAAACAATATGTTCGTTACTTTGATACCCTGCTTCAACACGGATTTTTTTTCCCGGTGCGAATGTTTCGTCGTCACTTTCGGGAATTTCCTTGGTAGGCATATTTCCGGCTTCAAAAACCAGGGTTGCCCGACTGATGCGATTGACTTCTTTGCGGATCCGGATGGAAACCGTTTCGAAAACATCGCTTATTTTACTTCCATCACTGTAAATGGAAAAAGTTACAAGACCTTCACTATTTTTTTCCGGTGATACACTCATTTTCTTGCTAATGGAGGGAATTGAATTTTTGTTCCCGGTTCTATTTTACGGAACTCGCTCAGGTTATTGTACGCGGCTATTTCATGACAAAAAGACGCGTCGCCGTAAATTTCATCGCAATAACGTGCAATACTGTCTCCGGCGCGAAATGTAATTACTCTGGAAAGGTCCGGAGAATTCATTTGAGTAGTGTCTTTGTCGAAATAACCTGAAAACGAGAATGAAACTTTGACTCTTAAAGGTTTTCCGTCGGGGGAAAATAAACTGTAATCATAATTGATGCTTTCAACTCTTCCCCTGAAAATAAAAGTTCCCCAAATGACTTTGGTATAACTTGGTTCATGGCTTTCGGAATTGATGCGATAAATGGCTTTTTCCAATTGATTGATCCGGTCTTTGATCTTTCCTGTTTTACTGGGAATGATTCCCGTGTCGTCCATCAGGACTTCGAAAGAAAGGCTGTCAAGCGATTGAGAACGGAATTTTTGCAAATTGGCAACGCCATGAGCTTCCCCGTTCGGCGAGTAATTCAATTTTTTTCCGAGTTTTAAGGTCGCAGGATTCACTTGCGTAGTGAATTCACCGCTTTTCTTCGACTCGGAATAACTTTGAGTCTCATAACCCAAGATCTTCAACTTGACTAATTCACCCATTACCGATCTCCTTTTTTGTTTCGTTGTTTGCGCAATGTATCCTGCACCTCTCTCAAAATGTCTTTTTTGAGTTTGGCTACTCTAAGATCTAGGTCACCTGTTGAGTTCGGTTTGCGCTCAATAGTTGTTCGAATACTGATTTCTTTAATAATGATTGACATGATATTTAAGAACGTTTCAAGGTCGTGTATGCAAATTCCAGGGTTTCAATCAAAATGCTGTTGGATTGTGAATCAAGTCCTCCGACTTCCCATTTTACCGGATATGCTTTTGAGCAAGTCCAGGTATAAATAGGTGTTCCGTCTTGTCCTAGTAAATTCACGATGATGTCTCTTGGAACAATGGTCTGTGAAAAATCTCCTTCCATTATTTTTTTGATCCACACTACATCATTGCGGTTGATAGGATTCAATGCTCTTTTCAGAACCAAATTACCATGTTTCACTTGCTTAGGAAGGAGGTGTGTATATTCATTTACACCTCCTTCTTTCACACTTTCTGTTTCTATTTCAGCTGATAATCCGGTCACTTCTTTGAACGCAAACTCCTCATTTCCAATTTTTACCTGGAAATAAAAAGCAACCGGAAGTTCCCACTTTTGCTTACTCATTCATTATTAACTATTAGCAATGGTTAACCCTTCATGTGCAATCTCAACAGTTTCAACTGCAACTTCATTACCGTCTGATTTCATATCGGTTCCGGTAATTTTGGTCGGCCAGGCATTGTTGAGCGTCCAAACCATGGTTGGTGCTCCTGCTTCATCCAATAAACTGATTACTACTGTCTGACGTTCAATGGTGTTCATTTTGATTTTGTTGAACCAATCCCAGAATCCGTTGTCTTTTACGAAAACACCTTTTTTCAGGGTTACATTTCCGGTTTTCTTAATTCCCGGCATTTTAATAGTTGAAAACTCTTTACTGTTCCCGTGTCTGTACTCAATGATTTGAGCTTCGATGTCCAGTCCGGATACTTCTTGAAACGGAACTTCTTTATCGCCTAATTTTACCTGAAAGTAAAACTTCGGCAATGGCCATACATTATCTTGCTTGTCTCCTGCCATGATTTCTTATTTTTAATTTAATTGAAAATGTAAAATGTGGAATTGAAAAGAAGAGAAAGCACTGCTTTCGATAAATCCGCTGTAGCGGATTAGAGCAGTTTACTTTTCAATTTTCAATTTTAAATTGTTTTAGCTTTTCTGCATTTGTTGTTGGAACGTGATTTCAATGAACTCTGCAGGTCTTGAAATTGCCACCAAAATAGTAATGCGCATAATTCCTTCCAGGATATCTTCCGGTGTCATGGTGTCGCCCAGTCCAATGTGCACACTGAATGCATCTTCCGGACTTGTTCCTGCCAAACCTCCTCTTTTCCAGATTCCGTTTAAGAAATTACTGATCATACTTTTTACACTTACCCAGGTGTTTGCAACGTTTGGCTCAAACACGTAAGCTTTTGAAGCGTTCTTTATGGATTCTTCCAGCATGATCATGGTTCTGCGTACGTTGATGTATCTCCAATCCAGTGAATTTCCGTCCAAAGTACGTGCTCCCCAAACTTTAACTCCTTCACCTACAAAATAACGGATCGCATTCACAGCTTTACCATTCATTGGAACGTTTAGGTCTTCCTGATCTTTAAAAGAAATACTCACTGTCGGGCTGATGACATTTGCAACTCCAATGTTTGCAGGTGCTTTCCAAACTTCTTTTGTACTATCCACCAGGGTGTAAATTCCCGCCATTGCTGTAGAAGGTGGTAACATGTTTACGATCAGAATCATTTCACGCATCAATTCGCTGTAAGCAGAAGAGTGACGAGCCAATACTTTATGCGTCGTTTCGATATCCAAAAGATTTAACTCTTCGGCCTTTTTGCTGACATTTGCAATGAAGTCTGTCAGTTTGCCGTCCTTATCATTTTCCGTAAGAATAGCGGCAACTGCTGCCTGATCTTCAAAATTCAGGAAGTTGATATCGGTATCAGGAACAATGGAAGTGTTTAACCACGGATAATATACTGCTCCATAGTCCATGAATTCGGTTAGAATTTTTTCGCGGAATTCAGTTACTTTCGTATCATCATCTTTGAAACCGTCAAAAACGTCAAAAATAGCTACGCGGTTTCTCATATCTCCACCACAATGTCTTAATGCTGCTACCTGAACATTCGCACATTTGTCAACTGTGTCTAAATAAACTGCTTCCGGTACCAAAACCATTGTCGGTTCTTCTTCTTTCAAAAGCTTGTTAATTCCCTCGGTCAGTTTTTCTTCAGAGAGATCAGCTGTATACCCTTCATCTACCGAAACGATGTAACATGTACCACCTCCGTTTGCGAAGAAAAAACGCATTTGATAGTAGAAATTGTACTTGTCGTTTCGTTGAACGGTAAACTTTTTCCCGTTGATTTCAAGCGTTGATATTCCCAGTTTGGGATCATCACCTTCGTCACCTTTCGCTTCCGTAACTGCGTATTTCGGAGTTGGAGCTCCGCCGAAGTATTGCCTGAATTCTGCTAAGGAGCTAATTTT
>CAMPIU010000191.1 GCA_946886545.1 uncultured Flavobacteriales bacterium
GTCCAAAACAGATCCTTCAGTCGCACCGGAGACCTGTGAAAATTTATTCCTGTTAATTCCGATTGCACCGGATTTGAAAGACACGGAAGAAAAGAGAGAACATTATTTTGAAATCCTGAAAGAACGTTTAGTTGAAAAAATCGGCTTTGATATCAATCCGCATATCGTTTACAAACGTAGCTATTGCATCTCGGATTTTGTGACTGATTATAATGCTTTCAAGGGAAACGCTTATGGATTGGCAAATACACTAAAACAAACTGCTTTGCTTAAACCTCGCATTAAAAACAAGCATTTATCAAACCTGTTTTATACAGGGCAATTGACGGTACCGGGCCCCGGAGTTCCGCCATCAATTATCTCAGGAGAAGTTGTCGCAAAACATGTGATCAAACGGATTGAAAAACTGAATTAAGAACTCTATTATGAAACAACTGTTCGATACACTTTCTCACGATATGAGTGCAATGACTACCAAAAAGTACAGCACTTCCTTTTCGCTTGGCATTCATTTTCTAAGTAAAGATCTGCAGGCGCCTATCCATGCGATTTATGGTTTTGTGCGCTTTGCTGATGAAATCGTTGATAGTTTTCATGCATACAATAAGAAAGAATTGCTTCATGAATTCAAAGCGGAAACATACAAGGCACTTGAACGCGGTATTTCTCTGAACCCCATTTTAAATAGTTTTCAATGGGCTGTAAACAAATACCAGATTGATCCCGAATTGATTGAAATTTTTCTTCAGTCAATGGAAATGGACCTGGAAACAACTCAATACGAACGAACAGTTTATGAGCAATACATATTAGGTTCTGCCGAAGTGGTTGGATTAATGTGTTTGAAAGTATTTGTAAGAGGAAACGAAGAAAGTTATTTGAGCTTAAAAGATTCGGCAATGAAATTAGGATCTGCCTTCCAAAAAATAAATTTCCTTCGCGACTTAAATGCCGATTACTACCAATTGGGCCGGACTTATTTCCCGGAAATGAACTTTGAGCTCTTTGACAGTAAAATGAAAACCAAAATTGAGCAAGAAATCGAATTGGACTTTAAAGCAGGATACGAAGGAATCAAATTGTTGCCTAAAGATGCTCGATTTGGGGTTTACATGGCTTATCGTTATTACATCAAATTATTTCACAAGATCCAAAAAACAGATGCAAAGATTATTTTGGGGACACGCATCCGGATTGGAGACAATAAAAAGGTTCGTTTGCTTTTTACTTCTTATCTTCGCCACAACTTGAATTTATTGTAGTGTTGGAAACAGTTGTATTGGTTAATGAGCAGGATGAAGTGATCGGTTCCATGGAAAAAATGGAGGCACATCAAAAAGGATTATTGCATCGCGCCTTCTCTGTTTTCATTCATCAAAATGGCAAAATTTTACTTCAGCAAAGGAGTTTAAACAAATACCATTCAAGCGGATTGTGGACCAATACCTGTTGTTCGCACCCCCGCTTGGACGAATCACTTGCAAATGCGGGAAGCCGCCGATTAAAAGAGGAAATGGGAATTGATTGCAAAGTAAAACCTCATTTTCATTTTATCTATAAGGCAAAACTCGACGGAGGCTTAATTGAAAATGAGCTGGATTACGTCTTGTTTGGTTCATACACCGGTGAAATTCATCCCAATGCGGATGAAGTAATGGATTATAAATGGATGGATTGGTCTGAATTCGTAGAAGACATTTCACAAAGACCGGAACGATATACCGCATGGCTTCAAATATTAGTGACTGATTATAAATCTTACATAGAAGAAATACTTTTCTCATGAAAATCTTTCGTGTCGAACAATTCAACGCAGCACATCGTTTATTCAATCCAAAATGGGATAATGAAACGAATGACCGTGTTTTTGGAAAATGCAACAACCCAAATTTCCACGGACACAATTACAAACTGGAAGTTGAATTAGATGGTCCGATCAATCCGGAAACGGGTTATGTAATGGACATGAAAAAACTTTCCGATATCATGAAACTCGAAATCCTCGAACGTTTTGATCACCGAAACCTGAACCTGGATTGTCCTGAATTCAAAGATCTAATCCCTTCTGCAGAAAATATCGCTTTGGTATGCTGGAATATTCTCCGAGAAAAATTACCATCGGAATTAAAATTAAAAGTTCGAATATGGGAAACTCCGAGAAATGGAGTTGAATACGATGGAAACTAAATGTTTGAGCAGGATATTTTTAAAAAAATCAAAATAATTGCCGCACTAACGCTTGCCAGTATCAAAAGCTAACGCTTTTTCTTATTTTTGTTAGACACAAATTAATCATGAGAGCTCTTTCAGCAGTAGGTTTCGTAATCAGTATTATCGGTTTGCTTTTGGTTTGCTACAACCAGTTTGCAGTCATTCCGTTTTTAACAGATTTGAACGGAAGCAATGAAATACTTGACAATGAATTTACAGCTGCGTTGAGGCAAAAATATGAAACCCAGCTTTTGTTCATCAGTACGATCAGCATCATTGTAGGTGTTTTCTCTGTTCTGTTCTGCTCGCTTGTTTACCTGAGAAAAAGAACCCGAATGACTTTAATGGGCACAATTTTCGGCTTATTGGTTGCAGTTATGGGGATTATTCATTCCTGGTACTAAACAAGGCTTAAAAAGTTTCAAAAGTATTCAAACATCATCTTTTGAATAATTCTCATCTATGGAAAATCTGATACTTTTTTGGCATCGAAGAGATTTAAGAATTTCCGACAATGCAGGTCTTTTCAAAGCTCTTAAGCACGGTGGAAAAGTTCAGCCGGTTTTTATTTTTGATACTCAAATTTTAAGTGAGCTTCCAAAAAATGACCAGCGCATCTTATTCATTCATCAAAGAATAAAAGAATTAAGCGCTTCTTATAAAAAACTGGGGGCCTGCTTATGGGTTTTTCATGGAAATCCCACCCGGCTTATTCCTGACCTGGTCAAGGAACACACTATTCAAACGGTATTCTGCAACAGGGATTATGAACCCAATGCCATCAAACGTGATCAAATCATCTATGAAGAACTTCAAAAATTGAATTGTAATTTTTCCGGCTCGAAAGACCAGGTTATTTTTGAAAAAAATGAGGTAGTAAAACCCGATGGAAAGCCATATCACGTTTTCACTCCTTACATGAAACGCTGGAAAGAAAAGGTAAATGATTTTTATTTAAGCTCATATCCGGTCGAAAAATATGTTGCCAATCTGAATAAAGGTGAAGAAATTCCTGTTCCGGGTATTGCAGAATTGGGTTTTAGCGAAAAACAAACCCAAGGTTTTCCAACTGACGAAATACCGGCTCAAATCATTCAAAACTACCATGAAACCAGAGACACGCCATCAATTGAAGGAACTTCCCGCCTGAGCATTCACCTGCGTTTTGGCACACTGTCTATTCGTGAACTGATAAGAAAAGCAATCACACTAAACAATGAGAAATTCCTGAATGAATTGATCTGGAGAGATTTTTATCAAATGATCTTGTACTGGTACCCTGAAAGTGTTGACCATTCCTTCAAACCGGAATACGACCACATCGAATGGGAATTTGATGAAACACAATTCCAGGCTTGGTGTAATGGTCTGACAGGCTATCCGTTGGTAGATGCCGGAATGCGTGAATTGAACGAAACCGGTCACATGCACAATCGGGTGCGAATGGTGGTTGCGAGCTTTTTGTGCAAACATTTGTTGCACGATTGGCGCTTAGGTGAACGTTATTTTGCCGAAAAATTACTGGATTTCGAATTGGCAAGCAATGTTGGCGGCTGGCAATGGGCAGCAGGTTCCGGTGTTGATGCAGCTCCCTACTTCCGGATTTTTAATCCGACAAGTCAGCAGGAGCGATTTGATCCGGAATTCAAGTATATCAAAAAATGGGTTCCGGAATTCAATACACCGGCCTACCCCAAACCAATCGTAGAACACAAATGGGCAAGGGAACGGGTTTTGGAACGTTATAAAAAAGCCTTAAATTCGAAAGAGTAATTTAACAAGAAAGAATTACTTCCGCTGCAATTCTCCGGATCGCCATTTCTGAAGGAAAGTTGCCCACGCAAACGGATTTAGGAGGTTATTTACCGGAGATTGCCCCATCGTATATAAACGTGTATTGTTTTGATTGACCACATTTCCGAAGGAAAGAGATGCATCATTCGGAACCATCGAAGCGATGTTTGCCAAAGATTGTCCTGATAATTGCCTTTGAGCTCTCAGCATCGCATCTTCATAAGGATTCATTTCTACAAATGCACGTGCAAACGCTTCTTTCGACGGCCATGGATAAACAACAACCTCTCTCAACTGGATCGGGTCAATGGTCATCATGTGAATAATAGAATATCGGTCTTCACTCAAAGTATCCGGTACAATATAAGAAGACGGTTTATGCGCGTAGTACCTGAATATAATTGTGTCTCCCGGCTGAACCACCAGTGAAAAAAATCCGTAAATGTCTGCAATTGTTCCTCTGTGAACAGTTTTATTATAAACAGCGGCATAGGGCATTTCCTGCAAACTATCTGAAGAAACCACCACACCCGACAATTGAATCAATCTCTCTTCTTTTTGAGAATTTGCATTCAGAGAAATGGCAAAGATCATTCCTATAAGTCCGTATTTCAACCAATTATTCATATTACAAGATTACGGAATTTTCGATAATCCTTAAAGCCTTTCACTTCCTTTAACATTAATTATCAGCAAAAAGTCAGAAAGTTAACAGAAAGTTTAACTAAACCGATTTGTTTCTAGTTGAAAATAATTACTTTTGCGAGAATTTATTTCAAAAATAGGTTCACACATGGCACTGTCCAATCTTAATTCAGTTAGAGAAGGTCTCACATACGACGATGTACTCTTAGTCCCCGCATTTTCACAAGTTCTGCCTCGCGACGTTCAATTAAAAAGTAAAATTACGCGCAATATTGAGGTCAATACTCCAATCGTTTCCGCAGCAATGGATACCGTTACGGAAGCGAGCCTGGCAATCGCTTTGGCACAACATGGAGGAATTGGTGTGATTCACAAAAACATGACCATTGCCGACCAGGCGTTAGAAGTAAGAAAAGTAAAACGTTCTGAAAGTGGAATGATCCTGGATCCGGTAACACTTTCCGAGCATGCAGTTGTAAAAGACGCACTCAACTTAATGTCGGAATTCAAAATCGGAGGTATTCCTGTAATCGATGAAAACAGAAAATTAAAAGGAATTATCACTAACCGTGATTTGCGTTTTGAGAAAAATCACTCACGTCCGGTTAGAGAAATCATGACAACTGATAACCTGATCACTACAAAAGACGGAACCAGTCTTTCAACTGCCGAAGAAATATTACAAGAAAAGAAAATAGAAAAATTACCTGTTGTTGATGCTGAAAACACCTTGATCGGTTTGATCACATACAGAGATATCATTAAAGTAAAAACACATCCGAATTCGTGTAAAGACCAATATGGCAGATTGCGTGTGGCTGCTGCCGTAGGTGTTACTCATGATACGATTGAACGCGTACAAGCCTTGGTAGAAGCGGGTGTGGATGCAATTGTTATTGACACGGCCCACGGACATACAGAAGGTGTTGTTATAAAATTAAAAGAAGTAAAATCCCTGTTCCCGAAACTGGATGTAATTGTAGGAAACATTGCAACTGCCGCTGCTGCGAAATACTTGGTGGACGCCGGGGCGGATGCAGTTAAAGTCGGAATCGGACCCGGATCAATTTGCACTACCCGCATTATTGCAGGAGTTGGAGTTCCGCAGTTGACAGCAGTAAATGACGTTGCTTTAGCACTTGAAGGAACAGGAGTTCCGGTTATCGCTGACGGAGGAATCCGTTACACTGGAGATATAGTAAAAGCAATTGCAGCGGGAGCTGATGTAGTAATGATCGGTTCCATGTTTGCAGGAGTTGAAGAATCTCCGGGTGAAACAATTATTTACGAAGGAAGAAAATTCAAATCTTACCGCGGAATGGGATCTTTGGAAGCCATGCAAAAAGGATCCAAAGACCGTTATTTCCAGGATGCGGAGGATGACATCAAAAAATTGGTTCCTGAAGGAATTTCAGGACGAGTTCCATACAAAGGAAACTTATTCGAAGTGGTTTACCAGATTGTTGGTGGTTTGAGAGCCGGAATGGGTTACTGTGGGGC
>CAMPIU010000192.1 GCA_946886545.1 uncultured Flavobacteriales bacterium
GTCCTTGATTGTACTGCAGAAAAACATTCATCCATTGCTTGAAGTTATCCCGTTCCAAAGATTCCCAATACATTTCGGGAAGTACGTCATTCAAATCCGATTCAATCTCCAGGTCCAAAATACAGGCAACTGAAATGTGTTGGGAGTTGATCAATTGTGAAACGGCAACTTTGATGTCCCAGGGAATATCCGCATCATTTTTAGTCAAATGAGCGATCCAGCTCAAATTCAACTGATGGATATACGAAAATCGCTGCTGGAAAAAATCGAGCATTTAGAGTTGTTTCAAAGAAGAAATAGTTGCTTTCGGATCCGGGCTATTGAATACAAAACTACCGGCTACCAAAGCCTGAGCACCTGCATCGACCAATAATTTTCCTGTTTCCGTATTTACCCCGCCATCTACTTCAATAATTGCTTTTGAACCTGTTTTTGCAATCAGTTCTTTGGTTTGCTTCACTTTCTCAATGGCCTGGTGAATGAACTTTTGTCCGCCGAAGCCCGGATTTACCGACATGATCAAAACCAAATCCAAATCAGCAATTACATTTTCCAGAACGGAAACCGGTGTATGCGGATTCAATGCAACTCCGGCTTTCATTCCTGCTTCGTGAATTGCCCCGATTGTGCGATGTAAATGCGTACAAGCTTCGTAATGAACCGTTAGAATATCTACTCCTACTTTCGCAAAATCATTTACATATTGATCAGGATTCACGATCATGATGTGACAATCAATGGTCTTTTTCGCCACTTTTTTCAGGACGGAAATAATCGGGAAACCAAAAGAAATATTGGGAACAAAGACTCCGTCCATTACATCGACATGAAACCAGTCTGCCTCACTTTGATTAATCAATTCAAAATCGCGTTCGAGGTTTCCAAAATCGCATGATAAGATAGAAGGAGCAATGATAACAGACATATTTCTAATTTTTTTTCACAAAAGTACTAAATCCTTTTTCTTAATTATCAATTAGCAATGATGTAATTATCAAGAATGAATTCCCTATCTAACTGATAATTGCTCAATTGATAATTTCTAATTAACCTTCGGATAAATGTTCATCATTTTGAGATACTTTTCATCGCGGTCATAGACATCAGGGAAGAATAAGAGATTTCCTTTTTCATTCGTAACCACTGTAATGTAATCCACCTGGAGGGCAATTGGTTTTCGCAAAGAGATGGTAAAATGTTCTTTCCGAGCAATTAAAGTATCCAATGAATCCCGCGTCATTTTTTGGCGGTCATCGCGTGTCAGGATATAACGAGCTAAGGAATCCGGCATATCACAGCGCATACAGCCATGAGAATAAGCACGGATGTCTTTATTGAAAAACCCCTTAGAAGGTGTATCGTGGATGTAGACTCCATATTTATTGTTAAACTCAAATTTGATCAAACCAAGCGCATTATCATCACCGGGTTCCTGCCTGACTCTGAACGGAAAGTTCTTTTCCTTGTAGCGCTTCCAGTTGATTGTTGTCGGATCAACTTCTGTATCCCCGCGATAAACTTTGTAATGATTTTTGGCTGCATAGCCCGAGTTTCGCTGGATAGCAGGTAAAAACTCTTTACTTGCTATGGAATGAGGCTGGGTCCAGTAGGGAAGAGTTACAATTGCTCGCAGCCTGGAACTCAATTGCGGTGTTTGGTTTTCCGGTTTTCCAACAACTATACGATGCTCGGAATACAAGGTGTCGTTGTAGAAAAGGCGCAGCTTATATTCCGGAATGTTAACCCATAAATACCTTTCCGGGAAAGGGGCACGCCATCTCCATCTTTCCATGGACAAAATTGCTCTGTGACATTTATAGCGCACGGATTCGTTTAAAGCTTTCCGTGTATAAACTCCGATAACACCATCTGCCTTGAGGCCATTATCTGCCTGAAAACGACCCATTGCATCCCAAAAGGATTCATCATTTATTTTTTTCGGATCCAAATATCCTTTATCGATCAGTGATTCTTCAGCCAATGCCAGGCAACGAAGCGAATCTTCCACCAGGGCAGGGATCTCAAATTGAATAACAGAAAGCTCCCTCTTTGCAGCGAAACGGAATAATCCTTTAGCCAAAGCCTGGTATTCGGGTCTTGACGGTCCCATTTTAGCAAACCAGGCTCCCCAGTTTTTCACCGTATCCATTTGCTTCACTGACCGGTTTAAAGACTTTACATCAATTGAAGTTAGCGGTCTGTAAGCATTTGTTGACGTATCTAAAAAGCCTACCTTCAAATCCTGCTGTAATTGAGCCAAGCGTGCCGTAAGCAGAAATTCCTGTATAATGGAAGCTCCGCTTAAGGAGTCTGCTTTAAATCTAAAAGGTCTGTTATCAGGCAATCCGAGTGCACAAGGAAATTTCCATAATTCTTTCCATTTGGTTCCTTTTTCAAGCAGCATGGTATCGTTCGCCCAAACGGGTTTGAAATCACGTGCTTTGTAGAATGCATAAACGGAATCTTTAATTCCTTCGGGAAAATCGAGCTTTGTTAATAAATCGGACTCAACAGCAAGTGAAATGCGCTTTTTCAACGAAACTTTGCGGTCAAAAATAGGATCTGTTTTATCAATGGAGGAGGAACATCTAATTAGTGCGAATGCGAGAAATAGTAGTAGAACTCTGCTAATTTTCATAAAGGAATCAAAAAATAATGAGCAATTTTACTGCAAGATACTTATTCCTCAAATATGGAGCCTCAAATTTATTCAACATACATTCTTCTCGGGATCATGGCAATCATGTCCTTTGCAGGTTTCAACAACCGCGATTTCATGGAGAAATACCTGTTCAGTCCTTACCTGGTAAAACACGAGAAGGAGTATTACCGTTTTATTACCCATGCTTTTCTGCATGGAGACGCAGCGCATTTAATTTTCAACGGGATCACGCTTTATTTCTTCGGAAAACCTTTTGAATTGTATTTGTACAATTTTTACGGACCATTGGGTGGTGAAATTGTATTTTGGGTATTTGTTTTATTGGCAATGTTTGCATCCAGTTCGGTTTCCTTAATAAGACATAGGAACAATCCCAATTACAGATCCCTTGGGCTTTCCGGTGTAACATCCGCTATTTTGTTTGCAATGATCATGCTTGCACCGAATATGAAAATTGCATTGATGCTGTTCCCAGTTCCAATGTCAGCATGGATCTTTGGCTTGCTCTATTTGGCTTTCGAAGTTTACTCTGACAGAAACCGGAAAACAAATATTGCACATGACGCACATATATCCGGCGCCGCTTTCGGGATTATTTTCATTTTAATTACTAATATTGAACAAGTGATTTTTGTATTTCAAAACCTACTTTAAATGAGCGATCAAGAACTATTCGTAAATAATAACGGTAAAATAATCAGTAATACCGGGCATTCCATTGCTGCAGGAAACAGAGCTTACACTTACGGTGACGGACTTTTTGAAAGTATTCGTGTAATGAATGGAAAAGCATTGAACCTTTCTCATCATTTTTCGCGTTTAAGCGAAGGAGCGAAGGTTCTGAAAATGCGTTTGCCTGCTTTTTATACTACGGAATTCTTTCAGCAGCAGATCGATGAATTGATCCAGCTGTGTAAAATCACGGAAGGTGCGCGAATAAGACTTTCAATTGATCGTTTAGGTGGAGGAACTTATTTACCTGACACTAATGAAGTTAGCTATTTCATTGAAGTTTACCCGATTGAAAACAACTTATTCAGTTTGAATGCAAAAGGACTGGAAGTAGATTTATATCAAGACATTAAAAAGACTAAAAATATTCTCTCAAACTACAAAACAAAGAACGGACTTCTTTACGTTTTAACTGCAATTTCAGCGAAAGACAAAGGCCTCGACGACATGCTCATTACAAATGACAATGGTCAGATCCTTGAAAGTTCGCACAGCAACATCTTTGTAGTGAGCAACGGAGTACTTTATACACCAAGTCTTTCAGATGGCTGTTTAGCCGGAACCATGCGCATGCAGGTTATTAACCTGGCCCTGAAAAACGGATTAAAGGTTTACGAATGCCCGATACTGCCATCCAACTTATTGGTGGCAGACGAGGTTTTCTTAACGAATGCCGTACGAGGAATTACCTGGGTAGGAGGATACAGAACGAAGCGCTATTTCAATACCACAGCACGCAAGATTGTTGCTTTTTTGAACGAGGAATGGGACGTGTGACCTCACCTGTTTAACCAAAAAAAACAAACTTAAATCAATTGATATGAAGTCGATTAAACCTTTGAAAAATAACGTCGGGTTTCATTTCTTTTTGATTTCAATCTCTTTCGTTGTTAACTCAGCTATTTATACACAACACCAAAGTGTCTCTCCCGGAATAAGCGCACAAATTCAGGACAACTATAATTATCTGAGAAAAAACACCATTATGGTCGGTTACGGCATGATCCCATATTCAGAAAACGGTAAATGGGGAATCAAAAAGAAGGATCAGAGCATTTTCCTGCCCACTGTTTACGACTCAATCATAAATGCCGAAACCCGATTCATTACAGTCAAAGGTTCCGAGTATCAATTAATTGATTATAATTTGGACAGTTGGTTTGATTCCACAGTTACTTCCATTTATTATTTCAACAAAACATTCACTGTAACTGATACCAAAAATCAGGTTTCAAAATATCAAATTATTGATCAGCACAGCCGTATTTTCCCTATGAATGGGGCAATTAATCATCTTCGCCAGTTTAAGCCCAAAGATCTTTGGGCTGATTATTATAAATCGTTCCCGGAACCCGTTTCTACGCAACGACACTATCAGGAGGAATTAATACTTAAAACAGCTCATCCTTATGATACATTTTCACTCTATTTCAAAGAAAAATTAATCCGTCAGTTTCCGAATAAAGGTACTATGAACATTGGCTCTTTCGCCTTCAGCCCAAATACAGATGATGGTATCATTTGTATTGAAACAGAAACTGATAAAGGAAAACGGAATTACAAACTTGTCACTTCAAAAGGCAAAATACTTGCAGAATCCAGACATGAGATTTCCTGTGCTTACTATGAAAAATTTCATCAGATACAAGTATATTTTGGAACAAAGGCTCGCTTTGATTACAGAACAGCAATCTATCATCCTGAAAACGAAAGCTTTCAAGTCATTCCTCTTAACAACTATTCTTGGGAACAAATTGACGATAGTGTAATCCTATATTCCGATTATTATGCCCATAAAAAACACTATTCAACCAGTCTTTATTTTCTTGATCTTGACGGGAATTGCATAGCAAACGACAAGGTCTTTTCAGATAATGAAAGAATCATTCAGCTTAACAAAGAAACTCTCCTGGAGCTGACGTATGATGGCGTACCTTCCATTTACAATCGCCAATTGAAACAAATCTGTGATTCGTGTTATTTTTCAGCGCAAACCATCAGGAGTAGTAACACAACCAATGATCTGTTCTTTATGGTACATACAAGTATCAGTGATGCTTATGTGCAAGTTTTTAACCAGAACATGGAATTGGTACTCCCTAACAAGTATTTGGCGGCTATTTATGCTGGTGGCTATTTTGCTGTATTAACCAAAGATCATCAAGTGAAATACATTTCCCTGGATGAACTAATTTTACCCCAAAAATGAGTTTATTAATCCCTGCATATTTCAACTGGAGTGGAGGTAAAGACAGTACACTGGCACTTTACCGGGTTCTCCGGGAGAGAAAATTTGACATCCGTTATTTACTCACAACCCTGAACCAGGAAGCTGACCGTATTTCGATGCATGGAGTAAGGAGTGAATTACTGCTGGCTCAAGCTGAATCATTGGGAATTCCTGTAAAACAGATTCAATTGCCCTCCAGTTCTGATATGGGGGCTTACGAAGCGGTTATGAGCAAAGCCATTCAAGAATTGAAAGCGGAAGGGATTTCCGACTGTATTTTCGGTGATATTTTCCTGGAAGATTTACGGGCTTACAGGGAACAAAAACTACAGCAAGTCGGTATTTCAGCACATTTTCCACTTTGGAAAGGAGGCACCCCTGATATCGTGAACGAATTCATTGATCTGGACTTTAAAACAATTGTTGTTTGTGTAGACGGATCGAAACTGGGGGAGGAGTTTGCCGGAAGAGTTATTGATAAGAACTTCCTTGCAGACCTGCCCGAAAACGTG
>CAMPIU010000193.1 GCA_946886545.1 uncultured Flavobacteriales bacterium
CGCAAAGAAGCAGAGGACGCAGAGTTTTTTTGATGCAAACTCCCGGGTATTTCCCCCGGAAGAACACAGAGGAACACGGAAGGAACACAGAGTTTTTTTTAACGCAAAGAAGCAGAGGACGCAGAGTTTTTTTGATGCAAACTCCCGGGTATTTCCCACAAGAATGTGCAAAGCACATGAAGACGAAGGCTCCTTCAATGAAGGAGTAGCCTGAGGAAGAACACAGAGGAACACGGAAGAACACAGAGTTTTTTAACGCAAAGGCGCGGAGGACGCAGAGTTTTTAATTGTTTATAGGGAACTCTAACGTGTGTTTTTTAAGTTTTACAACAGTCCCCTTTGCGCACTTTGCTTCTTTGCGTTTTTTTTTATCCACAGATTCCGAAGTGTCGGTACAGGGGAGCAGAGGATGCAGAATTTTTGATGCATTCAGGTTTTAATTATTGCTCACAAATATTCTTTAACTCATCCAACGCCTTTGGCCATGCCTCGTCGAAATAGGAAGCGTACTCTTCTGCCGTGTCCACTTCAGCTGTAACACGCGTTCCGTTTGCTGTGGGCTCAAAACGGTAATTTTCATGAGCTCCTTTCCAGCTGTCGACTTTTTCGCCTTCCGTTATTTCCACCCCTTTTTCCATGACACCGTAGTGCTCGATAGATACGAATTTTCCCGGGTCATTTTCGGCAATACGGGCAATCATTCCTCCCTTGCTGCCATCTTCCGATATCCCGACAAACAGGATCTTGTCGCCTTTGTTCCATCCACCTTCCCAGGAAGAAGTAGGGTTGAAGGGAGCGGTCCATTGTTCGTAAGTACGCTTGTCGCTGAGACCGAGCATTGCATCGTGAACGCGTTCGGGCGAAGCGGAAATTTCTTTGGTATAACTTAGTTTTTTCATGTGAAAGATATTTTATGAATGATCTAAGATAAAGAAGTTTTGGGTGGAGAGCAAGGTTCCCGAACACAAAAACACTCATTTTTTTTGTTAAAATTAACCTACAACTTGTTTCGTACGAAAAATTTCCTACCTTTGAAAAATGAAAGCAAAAGACATTCAAAATAATCCGCAATCGGAACCGACAAAATCAGAATTGGAGATTTTGCAGGTTCTTTGGAAAAACGGTCCTTCAACCGTTCGTTTCGTAAATGATTACCTGAACGAACAGAAACGTGCCGTACAATATACTTCTACATTGAAGCTGATGCAGATCATGACCGAGAAAGAAATGCTGTTGCGCGATGCTTCGAGTATGAAACATATTTACAGTGCCGCAATCGAAGAAAACCATACGAAAACCGTTTTACTGGACAAGTTCATCGATACGATGTTCAACGGATCAAGTACCAACCTGATGATGCAGTTGCTGGGCAACAAAAAGACCTCGCCCGAAGAATTGGATGCAATTCGTGCCATGCTGGATCAACTGGACAAGAAATAAAAACTTTTAAAACCCAATACTATGCATTTTTTAATGAACGACTCAATTATCACAGCGATCAGCTGGACATTAATCCATTCGCTATGGCTCGGGCTCGCAGCAGCCCTTCTTGCAGGACTTACAGTTATGCTTACCAAAAAGTCAACTTCGGCAATCCGATACAATTTGCTCGCAGGATTGAGTATTACATTTTTGGTCACAATCGGTTTTATTTTCTATAACGAATTCGAAACACAATCCTCCGTTCTACAAGCGGATAAATCGGTCAAAAACAAGCTTCAGACAGAACAGCTTGTTTCATTTTCTCCCGCAGTTATAAAAGAAGAGGCGAGTGAACCGTTTTCAATCATAGCTGCATTCATCAGCAACTATGGTTCCTGGATCGTTTTGATGCGGTTTGTTGTGTTTATCTTCAAATGCATCCGAATGACAGGCGATTTACGGCAAGTTTACCGGGCACGCAATTATCAAACTATTGTTCCACCGGAAATGTGGCAGAAACGTGTTTTAGAACTCCAGGTTTTACTCCGTATCAAACGTCCTGTTCAATTGCTTGAATCCAAATTAGTAAAGATCCCGTCGGTAACAGGATTATTCAAGCCGGTTATTTTGGTGCCGGTCGGATTATTGAACAATATTCCCCAGGAACAGGTAGAAGCTATTTTGCTGCACGAGCTTGCACACATTCGCCGCAGTGATTATGGGATCAACCTCATTCAAACCTTCATTGAAATCCTGTTTTTCTTTAATCCCGGTATTTTGTGGATTTCTTCCCTGCTAAAAGACGAACGTGAAAATTGTTGCGATGATTTAGCAATTCGTGTGACAAACAATAAGAAAGAATTTGTCCATGCTCTGATTTCCTTCCAGGAATACAACATGAATAAACAGCGCTTTGCCCTGCAATTCGGGGATCAGAAAATGAAACTGGCCGAGCGTGCAAAAAGAATTCTTTTCAACAGCAACAAGATGCTCAGTATCCGGGAAAAGTACTTTCTATCCGTTTGTGTTGCCGTGAGTTCGGTTCTCTTCCTGGTGGTTTTGAACGTGAATTCATCTTCCGCGCAGGAAATTAAATCACCTGTTGCGGACACTTTGGATAACGAAAAATACAATCCTAAGGAAATCCCGGAAGGAACTGCTATCCGGTATATGAATGACGCGAAAGGGAAGAGATCTCACGTATATATTTTCAAGAACGACGGAGTGCTTTACCAGGTACCGGAAAATCTGGAAAACTTTAAGGTCGACGGTAAGCTGATTACCGGTAAAGACCGGGATAACTACCTTCCGCAAATCCAGGCACTGATTGACGGTTATGAAAAAACCATTGCTTCCGACATTTCAGAAGAAGAACGGATCATTGATGAAGCATCTAAGATAATAGACGCACACTCTGCAATCATTGACAAGCATTCGGCAGTTATTGATAAACACACAGCGCTCATAGAAGAGCAGGTAAAGATCCTTGAAGCCGAAATCCGTAAAAAGGACGGAGAGATTGACTGGAAAAAGCATGATGAGGCACAGCGCCGCATCGAAGAAGAACAGCTTAAGATCCAGATCGAGTCTGAAAAGATTGATCACGAAGCACGTAAGATTGACGAACAGGCGCGCAAAATAGATGAACAAGCCCGTAAGATTGATGCAAAGCTGAAGTTGCAGGAAAGAGAATTGAAATTAGCTGAACCTGATCCTATTCCTGCTGACCACCACATCACTCAAATGGTTATAGAAGATTTGAAAAAAGCGGGGTACAAGGGAAAGATCCATTCCTTCGAACTAAATGAAAGAGCCTTAATAATTAACGGAAAAACCCAATCCGAATCACTCTTCGAAAAAGTAAAAAAACACATCAAGTCCGGTATGCGCATCTTGTACAACATTGATACGCATTAATGCATGTCTAAACAAAGCCTAAGTAGGACATGAGTACAGTTAAAGATGAGAGCTCCGATAGTAACATGTCGGAGCTTTGTTGGCTTCATTTCAAAAAGGGGGAGAAGGTTGCAAGGTTGCTGCGGACCAGGCGATTTAAGTGTACTAAACCTGGTTTGTCCCAAATGCAGTGCAGAAATAGGCGTAATTGTAACAGATTGCTAGCTTCCTCATTTCATTGGAATTTCTGCGGATGCTGTTAGTACAAAGGCCTTATGGTGAGATTCAGCGCAACAGATTTCTCGCTAGCCTAACACCAATAACTTACAATCACTTTCCTTCGTCTCAAAACTTCCCTTCCAAATAACATTATTGCTTTGGTCTACGATTTTATAACTGTGTTTCGCAGTTTCCTTTCTGTACATTTTATCGGTATATAAGAATTGTCCACCGTTGCATTCTTCCGGTGCAGAAAAAGAAGTCAGATGATCCGAAATATCTACAGTTGAAATGAATTCATCATCCACATAAAAAGTCAAAGTAGTTACATCAGCACCATCCTGCAAATTATGTGCTTTCATTCCACTAAACCAAAAAGATACAGATCCGGTATACTTTTCTTTTTTACATGCGGCGAAGGAGATCACCAGAACTGATAAGATGATTAAGTTTTTCATAGGTTGTTCTTTTTACAGGTAAAGTAAGTAAAAAAAGAATAGGAGGAGGGGAACTATGCGGAATAGTCCATTTTTCCCATTGTTGTCCGATTAAATTTCTAACACCACTTACTAATCTCTTTATCTTCCTACTTACCTTACAGCTTTCGCACTAATGCTTGTCGCTGTTTCCTCTTTACCCGCTGAGCGGCCTCTTGCCCAGGCAGAAAAAGTAGGCAAAACTGCCTTTGCACAATTACAGCTTTCAGACAACCAGATTTGAAGGACGGGTAATGATTTGAAGATTCTGTAATATTCCTACAGGTCGTGTAATTGTGCATTTTGTCAACTAGTATCAATCAGTCAAAAAAGACCAGATCTTTATTTCAAAATTCACCCTTCCTATTATTTGAGACGGGTAAAACACCATGGGACAACAATGATTTTTTTGCGATTATCTATACCGGAAAAAGATTTAGTTATATTTATCCGGTAGTCAAAATTCACTGAAGCATGTACACTCCTTTAAGCAAAAGAACTGTTCAAAATAACTCTGCCATTCAAAGCAAGCAGATTAAAAGCTCATCCAGCCGGCAGCAAGTTTCTTTTGAAGATAAAAGAGCGAGTACGATTCAGCAGCAAAAAATCATTGGAGGCATCCATAAATCATCCCATACAGCGCAAGCAAAAGCAAAAACGCCAACAACCCCATCAACCGGTTCAAATGCAGTTATTCAGCGGTACACGATCCTTAACCCGGGAGACTATCAAACTACAGACGACGGACAGAAACCTTTGTTCCCGAGTAATCAACTGGAGAGCAGAAGAGAGCCCTCAAAAGAGGATGGAATCAAATCATTTATTTCCAAACGAAACTGGAAACCACGAACTAAAGAGAATCCGCCGTTAAAAGTATCCGAAAAAGGATTGCTTGCTTTGGAAAGTACCGTTGGGCAGCCCAAAGTTTTTTACGGGGAACCCGGAAATATCCAGACTTTCCGCCAGCGCCTGATCAATATCAAATCCCAAATAACCCTGGATGAAGAACCCGGAGCGACAGTAACTACTCCAAAAAATCCTACAAACCCTGACGGACAAACCCAGGATTTAATCCGTGTGAAACCCGTTAAAAGTCCGCATGTAAATCCGAATGAGGAATTGATGAATGCCAGTGTTTGTACCGTTGTATCCGAAAAGATTGTGGGAGGAAAACACTTGGTGATCGGAAATAAACCCGGAAGCCAAAAAATACTCGGATCTGTCAAGATTTCAGACAACAACAAGTTTGGCCGGGTTTTGAACCAGCTGGATGAAAACAATACCACCCAGGGCTTCGAAGATCAGTGGCAAAATGATGTGAATCCTTACATTTTTAATGACGGGCCGATCAGCGAGGAAGTTTATAACTACTTTAAAACTGGCTTCTTTGGAATCAGTGTCAGACCCAGCGACCGGATTTTACGCGCACTCAGCGTAGATGGAATTCCAAAAGCATTATGGAAACAGGTATATGAAATCTATGATAAAAATGAAGCCGAAAACAACAATTTGATTGAAGGCGATGTTTTCGCGCATATCACCGGGTATCTCAAGATACAAGACACCATCCGGTACAAGAAGACGAAAGGCAATCAACAACTGACAAGCGATTTGGGAATTAACGAGCATACAGCCCCTGAAGTAGGAGAGTCGTTTTCCTCTTTTGCACTTCCGTCCCCTGGAACCATCGATCAAAAAGGAATAACCGGTGATGGGGTAGATGTAACCACCCTGGATCATTCGGAAACCCAAAAATTAATCAAGAGGTTCCTGGCCCTGCAAACAAGTTCCGAAAAGCTGGGATGGCTGGCAAAAAGTCAATATAAAAAAGCCAAAGGACTTGTCCAGTTCGGAGATCACCATGCAGCGGTTGTAGCCAAAGACGGCCCGGATACCGTTACTTTTGAAAATTACAACCGCGGCGTAGAGTCGGATGTATTCCTGGATGACGTGTGGGAAGGCTGGTTTAAGGGTACTGAAGAATTCCGTAAAGATGTGAACAGTGAAGTGCGCGAAATGTTACGAAGTATCCGGCAGGAAGAACAAAATCCGAATTATGACAATCACCTGCG
>CAMPIU010000194.1 GCA_946886545.1 uncultured Flavobacteriales bacterium
TCAGTAATGTGATTGAATTCAAGAGCAAGTGGAAGTTGCCTGTGAAAAATTTCATTTCCGAATAAGATAGTTAAAAATCAAACAAACTGATCCAGGTCAGCTTTCCTTCCTGTTTTTAGTCCAAACTTTGTAACAAAAGAAAGTTATGGAATGGAAACGAAGATCGGAAGCTGAAATCAAACAACGTGTTTTTGATGCTTTAAAAAACAATGTGGATTACCGGAATGGTTCTATTCTGGGGATTCCTGGAACCCATCTGGATTCAAAAGTGTTTTCAACAGAAATCAGCTTTGTTCGTGAAGCACCGTATCTTTCTACATTGGTTCACAATCCGAATCATATCGGTTGTCATACGCTGGGCGATTCAGAATCTTATTTTGAAGGAACGCATGTTTTGGAACGCGAAGTAATCCGTATTTGTGCTGAAAATATTTTATGTGCGGAACCAAACACGGTTGATGGATATATAGCAACCGGTGGAACGGAAGCAAATTTACAAGCCGTTTGGATTTACCGAAACTATTTCATGCAAACGCATCAGGCATCTTTGTCTGAAATTGCCGTAGTTTGCAGTGAAGACAGCCATTACAGTATGCAAAAGGCGGGTAATATGTTCCGGATTCAGTGCGTGTTATTGCCGGTAGAAAAAGAAACCCGTAAAGTTGATCGCTACAAAGCGGATGAAAAACTGATCTCCTTGAAAGAGAGCGGAGTGAAACACATTGTTGTGGTGAGTAATATGATGACAACGATGTTTGGTTCGATCGACGATGTGGATGTTTATGCTGAACTGATGAAACACCACGGATTTCAATACAAAATACATATAGATGCGGCTTATGGCGGTTTTTATGCTCCGATTGTTGACGAATCCAACCGGATTAATTTCAAACATCCGGAAGTGAATTCATTTACAATGGATGCTCATAAAATGCTTCAGGCACCTTATGGAACAGGAATTTTTCTCATTCGGAAAGAGTGGATGAAGTTTGCGCAAACAGATGCTGCTTCTTATGTTGCCGGTGCTGATTGCACCATTTCCGGAAGTCGTTCAGGGGCCAATGCCATTGCCGTTTGGTTAATTTTTGCAGCTTACGGCAGACACGAGTGGTTTGAAAAGTGTTCGATTTTGGAACAGCGCACATCCTGGCTGGCAAAGCAATTGGATAAACGTGGAATTCATTATTTCCGCTCACCTTTGTCCAATATCATTACGATGGACGCATATCAAATTCCTCCGGCTTTAGCAAGTCAGTTCGGTTTGGTTCCGGATGATTACAACAAGCCATCCTGGTTTAAAATTGTTGTAATGGAGCATGTTACGATCGAAAAACTAGAAGTTTTCTTAACGGAATTGGATAAACAACAGGGGAGCAATTTCTCAGAAATGTAAAATGAAATAACTTTGGAATAAGTATATAATCCTGCTTAAAATGGGTAAAGAATAAATAGCACGTGGATAGAGCGACTATAGAGCGTAGATAGAGCGACTATAGAGCGACTTTTGTAATGAAATTTAACAAACGGTTTTACTGGGTTTTCGAAAAAAAATCAACCAATTTTTGGAAAAATCAAGTCTTGAAGTCTTTAATACCTGTCCCGACACTTCGGGGTCTTAGTGTCTTAAAGTATTAACATTCTTCTCATAAGTGTAAATATTTCAATGCCCAAACTGGATTTTTCGTTCTTGTCTCTTTTTTCTGACACCTTTTGCCAATTCGGCATTCGGAATTAGGAATTATTTTAATTCCTCCTTCGCTTTTTTCTCCTCAGCTTCGCGTTGTTCCTTTTTCTTAGTCACATTTAAACGTAAGCCTCCAACCAGTTTCAGGTTGTAAAAAGTTTGTTTGTAGGTGAAGTCGTTAAATGCAATGGATTTATTGTCAAAGTCTGTAACAAACATGATAAAATACCGGGGTTTATTGATTCCGCCTACCAGTTTGATATCTACACGTGGTGCAAGTCCAAGAAAACTTCTTGTCGTACCGTCGAATGTGTAAATCTTGGATTGCAGAACAAGTCCCAGGCCTCCCATGATTCCGAGTTGGAACATGCGCCATCTGCGGACATAGGCATAACCCGGTACAACACCGACATCAAAAGCAGCAATAATATTGGAAGAAGTTTTACTTTCAGTTGTGTCTTGCAGTTCAATGGGAATCAATGATTGATTGGAGGAAACACCGTGATAGTTCATTGTGTATTTTAAGTAAAATGTTCTTACATCCCGGTGATAAGATGCAGTTTTTCCTTTGAAAGCAGACATTTTGAATTCGTTCCTGAAGAATTGCCAGGAATTAACGGAAAAACTGGCTGCGCTGATGTCCTCCCTGATCAGATTGGGATTGTCGGGAGTAATGGTATCATTCCACCTGTAAGCGCGTTTCATAGCGTACCCCTGGTAAATATGGGCATTCACATCGAAATACATGTTCTTGAAACTAAAGTCAAAACCAAGATCGTAGTATTGCGTTTTCCCGAATTTTTTCTTAGAACGTACGGAATTCGGAAGAGTCACACCAAATCGCAACGACAACCATTTATAGGAAAATCCGAAACCTAAAACCGGGTTGAAATTATTCCGGTATTTCACATTTTTGATTTCCGGTGTGAAAGGGTAGGAGATAGACATTGGTGCAGTACTCCACCCGAAATCAGAATACAGGACCAATCGTGTCCGGTATTTCTGATAAGGCAATGAATCTACATCCTGACCAAAGATTGATGATGTAAAAGCACTTAAAAATAATATGAGAACAAAAATTTTATTCATTAATCATACCTTGTATCTCGCACAAAAATGCAAATTCTTTTGCAACTTCTAATCGCTCTGTCGATCTTCCCGAACCACCTCCGTGTCCTGCACTCATCGTG
The DNA here is from genome assembly GCA_946886545.1 of uncultured Flavobacteriales bacterium. Next base: position 2,875 of record CAMPIU010000194.1, read on the forward strand.
CAATCAAACAAGATAGGTGCAGAGCCGGTGTTGTATTTTCTCAGTTTTGAAACCCATTTTAGAGGTTCCCAATACTGAACCTGTGAATCATGATATCCGGTTGTGATCAACATGGCAGGATAATCCATTTTCTTCACCTGATCGTAAGGAGAATAACTCAACATATACCAATAAGCCTCTTCCTCGTTCGGGTTACCCCATTCTTCGTATTCCCCGACAGTTAAAGGAATACTTTCATCCAGCATAGTTGTTACAACATCTACGAACGGAACCTGTGCAATAATACCTTTAAACAGGTAAGGAGCCATGTTGGTTACAGAACCCATCAATAAACCACCGGCACTTCCGCCTTGAGCATACATGGAGTTCGGATCGCAATACCCTTTCATTGCTAAGTATTCGGCAGCATTTATAAAATCCGTGAATGTATTTTTTTTGTGATTTAACTTTCCGTCCCGGTACCAGTTTTCACCAAGAAATTTTCCTCCCCGGATATGTGCAATTGCATAAACAAAGCCTCTGTCCAATAAGCTTAAACGTGTTGCCGAAAAAGCAGCAGGAATTGTAACACCGTAACTTCCGTAACCATAAAGCAGGAGAGGAGCCTTGGTTAAATCAATTCCTTTTTTATAAACGATTGATATCGGAATCTTTTGACCGTCATTTGCAGTGGCCCAGATTCTTGCAGAAACATAATTATTTGAACGGAAATTTTTATCGATCAGTGTTTTCTGAAAGAACAATTGAGTGGATTTGTTCTCAACATTGTATTTATAGATTGTACTCGGGCTCGTTAAAGAAGTGTAATGATAATTCACCACTTTAGAGTAGTAGTTTTCATTGAAACTGAAATTCAATTCATACACTTCTTCGGGCATCGATATTTTTGAGAAATTCGTTGCATCCAGGTTTCCGACTGCGATTTCGGTTCTTCCCATTTTTCGTGACTGAACAGCCAGAAAGCTCTGAAAAACTTCCGCTTCCTCCAAATAAACATCCTTGTCATGTGCAATCAGGACCTTGCAATCATCAATGGAATTCGGAACAGATTTGGAGAATACCAATTTTCTATTCGGGCTGTTCTTATTGGTGAGGACATAAAAACCTGTTTCGTGGTGATAAACCTCGTACAAATGATCCTTTTCTCTTTTTAAGAAACACAGTGCTTTCTCAGAAGGTTTGTCAGCTTCGATCATCCATGTTTCAGAACTTGTGGTACTCACAGAATGAATCAGGATGAACTTTTTATCCAAAGTTTTGGTGATGTAAACAGCAAAGCGTTCATCTTTTTCTTCAAAGAGCAATTCGTCTTTTGAGCGATTGGTACCAAGAACGTGTTTGTAAACCTGGAATTCACGCAGTGTGGCGGGATCCTTTTTTACATAAAAAACCGTTTTGTTATCATTCGCCCAAAGAATACTTCCATCCGTGTTGGGAATTTGTTCTTTCAGTATTTTTCCCGAATTATTATCCCGAAACGAAATAGCGTAATTGCGACGGCCAATTTTATCCTGAGAGAAAGCAAGCAGTTCATTATCCGGTGAAAGGGAAAAATCCCCGAGGGAGTAATATTCATTACCCTTGGCCAATTCATTTTCATCAATAAAGATCGTTTCTTTCTTTCCTTCTATGAGAATCAATTGTTTGTAATCCTGATCCTTTATTTGCCTCCATTGATAAATTTTTCCCTGGATTTCAAAGGGGGCACTTGTTTCTTCGGGATTGATACGCTCATCGAACTCTTTCAAAAAAGTATTCACCAGATTCTGTTTTCGATCAAAAAACGTTTTTGAATACTTGTTTTCTTCCGCAATATAATCCAGAACAGGTTTTGAATCGCGTTCATTCATCCAGAAATACGGATCAATCCGAACATGATTGTGTTTGCTTAATTCTTTTGGGATTTCCTTAGCAATTGGAATAACAGACTGGCTTTGTGAATTCACGATAAATGAAGTAAATGAGAACAATGAAAGTAACAGGAGAAAATTCTTCATTCTACAAATTTAAAAGAAGTCTTTGAAGAATTGTGGGTCGGTTTCGGGAGTTTATTAACTTTGTTTTCATGAAAAAAGTATATAAGTTTCTTCTTAATAAATTACCAAGGCCGTTTTTAATTCGTTTAAGCTACGTATTTAAGCTTTTTGCACCGATGATTTACAGGGGAAATAAGGTCGAATGTCCGGTATGTGAGCGAAAATTCAGCAAGTTTTTATCTTACGGTTCTGATGTTATGCACCGTGATAATGTACTTTGTCCGTATGACCTGACATTGGAAAGACACCGTTTGATGTGGCTGTATTTAAAAAGAGAAAGCAACTTCTTTACAGCTGATAAACTAAAGGTTCTTCATATTGCACCTGAGCAATGTTTTCATAAAAAGTTTAAGAATCAAAAGAACCTGGAATATTTGACGGGTGATTTAGTTTCACCGATAGCTGATCTTCATTTTGATTTGCACCAAATTCCCTTGGAAGATAATCGTTTTGATGTGATATTCTGCAATCACGTAATGGAACATGTTGACGATGCATTGCAGTGCATGAAGGAGCTATATCGTGTGATGGCGCCCGGAGCCTGGGGAATTATGCAGGTACCTCAGGATATGAGCAGGGAGGAAACTTATGAGGATTGGAGTATCACATCTCCGAAAGAACGTGAAATACATTTTTGGCAGAAAGATCATGTCCGGCTGTTTGGAAAGGATTATCCTCAATGGCTTGAAAGAGCCGGATTTGAAGTAGAAATTGCTTTTGCCAATAACCCGATTCCGGACGAAGAAATTGAACGTTACAGGATTGCCAAAAACGAAGTATTATATATTGTAAGAAAAAAATAGTTTCTGTTTCCCTGTTTCATAGTAACTTAGAAGTTAAGGTGTTATGAAATTCAACAAGTACTTATTGGTTTTGTCTCTTCCGGTTATAATAATTGGCTGGAGATGTTCCGGTACAGAAGAAAACTTTGTACTTGGAAAAATCCCCTTTCCGGAAGAAAATCCTATTACAACAGAGAAAATTGAGTTCGGCAAAAAGCTGTTTTTTGATAAACGCTTATCAAAAAATAATCAAATCTCATGTGCAAGTTGTCACCAGCCGGATAAAGCCTTCACAGACGGCTTACCAAAAAGCAGAGGAGTAAACGGAGCAATTGCCATGCGAAATGCTCCAAGTCTATTAAATAGTTCCTACTTTAAAAGTTACATGT
>CAMPIU010000195.1 GCA_946886545.1 uncultured Flavobacteriales bacterium
CGTGAAGGAGTTATAATCACTCCTATTCAGCCAAGTATGCTAATGTATGTCACCTTGTATTCAAAAGGCAAGAGCATGGATGAAAAGTTCCTGTACAATTATGCCAGCGTGAAAATGATCCCTGAGATCAACAGGATTGACGGTGTAGGAAGAACTCAAATTCTGGGAAGCAGAACCTATGCCATGCGTATCTGGCTGAATCCTGAGCGCATGCGTGCATACAGCGTTTCCGTTGATGATGTGATGAAAGCATTAGGTGAACAGAGTATTGTAGGACGTCCGGGACGTATCGGTCAAAGTTCGGGAATAAAGGCACAATCACTTGAATATGTATTGACCTATAAAGGGCGTTTCAGTGAACCAAAAGAATATGAGAATATTATTATCCGTTCCAATCCGGATGGAGAATTCTTACGGCTAAAGGACATAGGACATGCCGAGTTGGGGAGTGAATTCTTCGATATCTATTCCAACCTGGATGGGCAGCCCTCAGCATCAATTGTATTGAAACAGAACTATGGTAGTAATGCGAGCGATGTGATCAAAAGCGTAAAAGCGAAACTGGAGGAAATGAAAGAAGATTTTCCTCCCGGGATGGATTATAAAATCAGTTATGACGTTTCCCAATTTCTAGACGCCTCCATAGAACAGGTAATACATACATTAAGGGACGCATTTATTCTTGTAGCCATTGTAGTCTTCATTTTCCTCGGCGATTGGCGCTCTACATTAATCCCGATACTGGCAGTACCCGTATCGCTTGTCGGAGCATTTTTCGTAATGCAGCTTTTTGGGCTTTCAATCAACCTGGTAACCTTGTTCGCTTTGGTATTGGCGATTGGAATTGTGGTTGATGACGCCATTGTGGTCGTCGAAGCTGTACATGCCAAATTCGAAGAATTTCCGGACATAACACCTTATCAGGCAGTAAAAAAAGTATTGAGCGAGATCAGCGGTGCCATTATCGCCATTACAGCGGTCATGGTATCTGTGTTCATTCCTATTTCTTTCATGTCCGGACCGGTAGGGACATTCTACCGTCAGTTTTCTATTACGATGGAAAGTTCAATTGTGATCTCCGCTGTGTTTGCATTAACGCTTACACCTGTGCTATGCGCAATGTTCTTGAAAAATCATCACGGTCATGTAAAGAAAAAGAATTTACTGACGAAAGGTCTTGACAGTTTTAACCGAGGCTTTGACAAAATAACCGGAAAATATCTGGTCCTGCTAAGAAAAATAGCAAACAGAAGGTTAATTACAATTATTGTATTGCTGGTATTCTGTGCCGGAACGTTTTATGTGAATAAAATACTTCCTGCAGGTTTCATCCCAAGTGAAGATCAGGGTACTATTTACGCAATCATACAAACACCACCAGGTTCTACGCTGGAAACAACGAACGAAGTCTCTCTACGGCTTCAGAAAATTTGTGAACACGTGAAAGGTGTTGAGTCCGTATCTTCACTTGCCGGTTATGAAATCATGACAGAAGGACGTGGCTCGAATGCAGGAACCTGCTTAATCAATCTGAAACCATGGTCAGAACGGTCTCATAAGGTTACTGAAATCATGGAAGAATTGGAAGAGAAAACCCGTAATCTCGGAGCAAAGGTCGAATTCTTCGAGCCCCCTGCTATCCCGGGATTCGGTTCATCAGGGGGATTTTCACTTCGTTTGCTGGATAAAAATACAACTACGGATTACCAGGACTTTGACAAAATAAACAAACAGTTCATGGAAGAACTTGGTAAACGTAAAGAGCTGTCAGGTTTATTTACCTTTTTTGCTGCCAACTATCCTCAATATGAATTGGAAATCGACAATAACCTGGCAATGCAAAAAGGGGTTTCGATCAGTGATGCAATGGAAAACCTGAACATTATGGTTGGTAGTACGTATGAGCAGGGTTTCATCAAATTCAACCGTTTCTTTAAGGTATATGTTCAATCAGATCCCAAATTCAGAAGACTTCCTTCCGACATTTTGAATATGTTCGTGAAAAACGATAAAGGTCAAATGGTTCCATACTCTGCCTTTATGAAACTCGTAAAAGGACAGGGGCCAAATGAGATTACACGTTACAACATGTACAACTCAGCGGCAATCCAAGGTCTTCCTGCAAAAGGATACACAACAGCCGACGCCATTGGTGCTGTTCGGGAAGTAGCTAAAAATCTTCCGAAGGGTTACGACATCGCCTGGGAAGGGCTTTCCTTTGACGAAGCAAATAAAGGAAACGAATCGATCTACATATTCATCGTTGTATTGGTTTTTGTTTATCTGGTACTTGCTGCTCAATATGAGAGCTTTATTATACCTATGGCAGTTGTTTTCTCACTTCCCGTAGGGATTTTCGGAACATTTTTCATGCTGAAATTAATGGGCCTAGAAAACAACATCTATGCACAGATCGGATTGATTATGCTCGTAGGACTTCTGGGTAAAAATGCCGTATTGATCGTGGAATTTGCCATTCAAAAACGGCAGGAGGGTGCGACAATACTCGAAGCTGCCATAGAAGGTGCAAAAGTGCGTTTCCGCCCGATCCTGATGACATCCTTTGCATTTGTTGCAGGATTAATTCCGCTGATCGTTGCAACCGGTGCCGGTGCTATCGGTAATAAAACACTCGGAGGGGCCGCACTTGGAGGAATGCTCTTCGGTACCATTTTCGGGGTAATTATCATTCCGGGACTATACTACATTTTCGGTACTCTTGCGGATGGTCGCAAACTGATCAGGAATGAAGATAACAGTCCATTATCCGAAAACTTTGTTCATGCAATAGACAATTTTCCAACAACAGATGAAATTGAAGACGATGCAAATTAATAATAGAATCAACAACTGGGTATTGATTGCCGCTGTAGCGATTACCGTTACGGCTTGTAAAAGTCTGAAGGTAGATCCCAAAACAGAGAACAGAAACACCCCTGCAAGCTATAATGGTTCGCAGGACACAACAAATATAGGTGATATCAAATGGAAAGATTTTTTCAAAGACCCATACCTTGTTGCATTGATTGATACAGCCTTGAAAAACAACCAGGAGCTGAACATCACCATGCAGGAAATAGCTGTTGCAAAAGCTGAAGTCAGGGCAAAAAAAGGTGAATTTTTACCTTCTGCCGGACTTAGTATTGGAGCCGGAGTTGAAAAGGTAGGACGTTATACCCGTGACGGAGCAGTTGAAGAAAACCTTCCCATCAAAGACGGACAGGCATTTCCCGACCCGCTTGGAAACTTTACCGTTGGCGTCAATGCATCCTGGGAAGTTGATATCTGGCGAAAATTACGAAATGCTAAAGCAGCAGCAGCTTCCCGGTACCTGGGAACCATTGAAGGGAAAAATTTCATGGTAACAAACCTGGTTGCAGAGATTTCCGAATCGTACTATGAATTAATGGCCTACGATAACAAGCTTCAAATTCTGCAACAAAATTTAGAACTCCAAAAGGATGCCCTTGAAATTGTGAAAATGCAAAAAATAGCCGGCGAAGTAACGGAATTGGCTGTAAAAAAGTTTGAAGCAGAGGTTTACAAAAATCAAAGTCATTTATTTTACATCCAACAGCAAATCGTTGAAACGGAAAATCGGATAAATTTCCTTGCAGGTCGTTTCCCGCAACCTATACAGCGTAACTCGTCAGCATTTCAGCAAATGATCCCGGATACGATTTACAATGGAATCCCTTCACAACTATTACAGAACCGGCCGGATATTCGTCAGGCAGAATTGAATCTGGCAGCATCCAAACTGGACATCAAGGTTGCAAGAGCCAGCTTCTACCCTTCCCTGCGCATCACATCCGGAGTTGGTTATCAGGCTTTCAACGTGAAATACCTCATTACATCTCCTCAATCATTGCTTTATAACATTGCAGGTGATCTGGTCGCACCACTGATCAACAGAAATGCATTGAAAGCAAAATACGCCTCAGCAAATGCAAAACAGATTCAGGCGGTTTACAATTATGAGCAAACTATTTTGAATGCATACATCGAAGTGGTGAACCGGATGTCGAAAGTTACAAACCTGAAAAACAGCTACGATCTGAAACAGAAACAAGTAGATGCATTGACACAGTCAATCACGATCTCCACCAATTTATTTAAATCTGCAAAAGCAGATTATATGGAGGTGTTGCTAACACAACGTGATGCAATTGAAGCTAAGTTTGATTTAGTAGAAATCAAACAGGAACAGCTTTTTACCATTGTAAGCATGTACCAGGCTCTGGGTGGCGGCTGGAGGTAATCTGGTTCGGCTAAGCTCAAAGGATAATTAACCGGAATGCACCGGTCCGTCACGGATCGGTGCTTTTCTTTAGTTAAGTTCTATGTGTCTGGATTCTATATCATATTTTTACTTCAAAAAATAATGGATCTCAAATTTGAAAAAAGTGTGTGGGAATCTATCCAGAAAATAGATTTTATTCGAGAGGAAAAAGCTTGCAAAATTATTGATAATCAATACACTATTAACAATTCCATTTCATTAATCCAGTATAATGAACAAGGTGGATTCGAATGTAAAATTTTCCTTGAGAAATTACATAATTATGAGTTCAATCAAAACATTGAAAAATTTGGAATACAAGATGAAATTATCTTAGATTGCACGGGATACAAATTCTCCATTGAAAAACAGTCTATAAAGAGCTTAAAAAATACACTTGGCACTCCGCAAGTACTTACTTTAGGTCTAACCAATTTTCGAGCAGGGATAGAAGAAGATTACTTAAACAAAAAATATCGATTAGTAATACCTATTGAAAACGAACCTACTCTAAATATCATGGAGGTTAAACCTTTAAAAATTGATGACACTATAACTTTTGCTGGAATCATACCTATTAAAATTGGTCTATTTGAATTCCATTTGTTTACTCATAAAAATAAAGATACAGGAAAATCCTATTTATTCATCGACTCGGTACATAATCACGATTTCAATGAATTTGAGCTATTAAGTAATGCTATAATAACCTCCTTTGGATTTATTTCAGGAAATTTATATCTAGGTCGATATTATTATTTAACCTATAATGACAATCGAAGTAGTGGATTATTTAGCAAAATAGCATTTAAAGAAAAAGAAAAGTCAATAATCACTAATAAATCCTTATTTGACCCTTCAGATTTTGCTTATTATCTTGATAAATTAAACCATCCTCAAAAAGATCAATTCCCTCTATATATGACATTTCAGTGTTTTTCTAACTTATGCACAAAAGTATATGATGACAAAACATTTGCAAGATGTTGCATTCAAATTCTTGAAGGAAATAATAGTAAACGTTATCTTCTTCAATCTGCCATATATTCAATAGCGTTAGAAGCAATGACTAACATCATATATATTGAAAACGAAAAAAAAATTAACCCGATAGAAGATATGGTTCTAAGTGATAAGATTAGAGAAAAGTTTAAAACAATCATCGACGAATACGAAGAACAAATTGGAGATTATGGAATGGCAATTTTGAATGCAAAAATCGAAAATGTTAATAGTCCTACAAATACAAAAAAACTATCTAAACCGTTTGAATTATACAACATCCAATTAAGTAAAGACGATACTGAAATCTTAGGACATAGAAATAAATTTTTGCATGGAACCGCTCCTTTTGAAGAAGAAAAGCTAGAGGAAAAACATATTGATTTAGTATTCATATCAAGTAGACTGCACTTTCTTCTTTGCACTCTAATGTTGAAACATATTGGTTACTCGGGACATATTCTATATTATCCAACTATAGTCCAAATAAATTCTAAACGAAAAGTTACGGACCATATGTACAAATTAATATAATAGTGAGTTTAATATCTTAAATCATAACCTATACCTTTTTCCAAGGTCCAAAACCTGAAGAAAAGCTACGACTGGAAGCAAAAGCAGGTAGATGCACTCAATCAATCCGTTTTCAATCTCCGGAAACTTGTTCAAGTTGGCAAAAGCAGATTACATGGAAGTTTTGATGACACAGCGTGATGCAGTTGAATCCAAATTCGACCTGATTG
>CAMPIU010000196.1 GCA_946886545.1 uncultured Flavobacteriales bacterium
CGACCATGTAATGTGTCGTTTATAAAATGGTGTTCCAATAAGATCTTTCCATTGATGTGTAAATAGACTTGTCGGCCCTGTAACAATCCACTCCGGTAAATCCTTGTTCCATAAAGCTTACCATTATCGTAATAACTCTTTATTTCTCCTTCGTATTCGTTGGAGTTATGTTCACCATTCATTCCTATTATTCCATTCGGATAGAAGTATTTGAAAGGACCATCTTTTTTTCCGTCTTTATAAATCACTTCTTTTTGAAGTTTTCTTTTAAACGTTTTATCTTCTATTACGTAAAACTTCCAGCTTCCTACTCTTTTTCCGTCAACGAATTTGCCTTCACCATACAATAGAAAATAGCCAAATATTTGTGTTGGCTTTCCATTAACAGACACATATTCAAAGTCATTTACTACCTCATAATCTTTCCATTCTCCCTGTCTAAGATCATTTTTATCATATTTGCCATTGGGTCTAAAATGTTTACTGGCATATCCGGATTTCATATAATAATCCATGATACTATCTTTAACGAATTCCATTTGTTGGCTGTAACTTTTGTTGGCCAGATTGAATATGATAATGAGAATCAATATTTTTTTCATGTCGCAAATTTAAGTGGTTCCGATGATTATTGACCTTAATCGATCAATTCACCACCTTCTTCTTGGGTGTGATCAGGTATCCGATGACACAACCAATGGTGAGACTGGAAAAGAAAAAAGTCCAGTAAAAGTTCATTCGTGTTTCGTCGCTGAAATCATCCAGAATATGTTCTGAGTCTTCCAGGTAAAGAAAAAGTGCCAGGAACAAATACATGAAAATGGTTTGGAACCAGATGTGCCGACGTTTTTGCCTGGTAAATTCTTCTACTATCCGTTTAATAATTAGTGCAGCTAAAGCACAGGCAAAGAATCCTCCGACCACTCCCAAAATCCAAACGGCAATAACAGCTTCCATGGGTGGACCGGTGAAATCCGCACGAGCAGGAAAGACGGCTGAGAGTATGAAAACAATAAGAAGACTGAATTTCAATTTGTTGTTCATAGGGAGTTGTTTTCGGTGTTTTTAGATTGAATTTAGCGATTAAGGACGAAAATACGATTTTATCCAGTGGAAAAGTCCGGAAGCGATGGCGAATATTCCCAGGTCCATAAGCCAGAACTTAAGCAATGTTGTAAATGGAATGCTCCAGGTGGAGGGCATATAATCCCGATGCACAGAAGTGATCATAATAATCCAGCCTTCCAGTGAGAAAAGGAGCAGGCAAGCAATGAGTAAACGTAACAATTTGAGTGTCCGCAATTTTTCAGACCAGACCAACTGTACACTTAGAATCATTAACAATTGGATCCAGATTACAGGAGCATATCTTCCAAGTCCCAAAGTGCTTATAGATGTGGTTGCCAGATAGATAAAACCTCCGATTGCTCCGATCTGGCACGCCGACAGGTCAAAGCGGTTTATTTTTTGCTGCTTTGTTTCGGAAAGAAAGAAGCCGGTAATGAAACTGATCAAAGAATAAAGAGCAAATCCGTGTACGAGTGAATAAGAGATTGCCTGAATCATTTCCCTGCATTGATCTGATCAGACAAATTTCCCGCTTCCTCCATGGAAAAGTTTCCGGAAATCTGTGTTTTTCCTTCTGTAATGGCCATCACAACCATCGGACAGGAGATTACTTTTTTATCCATGGTAATTGCAATGCAGCGATTGATATTTTCTTGTGTCATCAATTTCCATTCATCTGTTCCGTCTTTGGTCATTTCAATGTTTATAATCACGCTTCCGGTTCTGTTGTCCGTTTCGGGAACGGCTTCCACGACATGTCTTCCGTCCACCCGTGCTTTTTTACCTGCGGGAACTTTTATCGCATACAGACTATAAAAACCTGGTGCATTTCCCGTATTTTCCGGATTGAGTGCCCACATGAACTCCAAATCTTTTGGAAAGAGTTTTGCAATTTCGGGGATTGCCAGAATGGAATCCACTTTGAACATGTCTTTTTCCAAAGCGAAACCAAGAGGTCCGGGATTCTCCGTATAGCGAAGCAAGGCTCTCAGTCCTTTGAAACCGATTTGATCTAAGGGTACTTCTCCTTGAGAAACAAGCGTATCCTCAGCGGATAATTTACAAGCTGCAAGCCACTGGGAGGAAATCTCGTTCATCGTGTAGGTTTCGAAGAACTGGATGTTTACAGGTTTGATGTTTTTCAGCCGCTCATTTTGAGAGGACTTAGATCCGCAGGAATATAATGCGAATAACAAAAGGAAAGGAATCAATTTCATGGTAGTGAAGTTTGAAGGTAAAAGTACAATTTATTGGTTTCTCACGGATGGACACGGAGGAGCACAGAAGCTTTTTTAATGGCTTTTACACTTGTGAGCAGAAATAGGTTCCTCAAATGCAGGTAGCGGCGACTCAATATTCACCCTGCATTTTACTCAAACCAATTTGAAAACTGTCTGAAACGCAGTAAAACCGTGTGTTAATTCCTTAACAAAAGACGCTTTATAGTCGCTCTATAGTCGCACTACCTATGCTTGATCCACGCTCTATCTATCTGTCACCTGTTTGGTTGGGTTTTTTTCGGGTTTTGAAGTGTTGTTTTTGTTCTCGAAAGTGGGAAGGGAATACTGTTTGTTCGCTTAAGGGATAAAAGCACGAGCAAGATGCTCGCACTAACTTGAGGGTGCGCGGAGGAACACAGAAGTGTGGGAGATTGAACAAAAGTCATTGAACCACTGATTTCACTCACAGGTTATTGATCAAAAAGACGAACCAAAATCCCTCCGTGTACTTCCGTGCTCGTCCGTGGGAGGATTAATCCTCATTAGAAAACCGAATCATCTTTTCTGCTTAATTTTGAAAAATCTTTTTTTTGAATAGGGGTAAGGTGATTTTTAATTGTCATAGAGAAAGTAAGCTTAAAACAAATTGATGAGTAGTACTGCAATTGATTCAAAACTAATCGAGGTGCTTTTTCGTGATCATTACGAAGGGCTAGGCAGATATGCATTCAGTATTTTGAAAAACCAGGTTGCCACTGAAGAGGTTGTACAAAAGCTGTTTGTGAATCTCTGGGAGAAAAGGGCCGACTTGCAAATCAGTGATGTGAAAGCTTATTTATACAGGTCTGTTTACAATAGTTGTATGAATGAATTAAAGAAAGCCCAGCGCGAAAAATTGCATGTCCCGATTTCGGACAGTTTGCATGTTCACAGTTCGGAACAAGCTCAAAACGGGGTGCTGCTTCAGGATTTGAATCATCAGATCAATGAGGCTATAGCAAGTTTGCCGGAAAAATGTGCTGAAGTATTCCGCTTAAGCCGTCAGAGTGAACTGTCATACCGGGAAATTTCGGAAAAATTGGATATTTCGGTGAAAACAGTGGAAAATCAAATGGGTAAAGCGCTTCGGATCATGCGCGTTGAACTTCAATCGTACATGTCGGAATTATTGCTAATCGTTTTATTTCTAAAAGAATGGTAAATCAAAACAAAGATATCGAGGTACTGATAGCAGCCTTTTTAAAAGGTGAAGCAAGTCCTGATGAAGCACTGAAACTCCAGGCCTTTATCGATGAATCTGCCGAGAACAAACGCTATTTCCAGCAGTTGGAGAAGTTAATGGCAGTAACTCATTCAACTCCTGTTTTTGATGAATCTAATAAAGCAGCTATTTGGCAAAAAATTGCTTCCGAAACAGAACAGAAAAAGCCTGGAAAGATCATTCCCCTGAATGTAAAACGATTATTTTATGCAGCTGCAGCGATGCTCGTTATCGCCCTTTCAACCCTGTTTTTGCTTCCGAAGGATAAGAATCAACTAGTAGCAAGAAACCAAAAGATTCCGCAAAAAGAGAGTATTGAACAAGCACTTTTAGCGGCTGTTTCTGACACAACGGTTAAGCTTTCGGATTTGACGACTGTTCACTTGAAAGCAGGAAGCAAGCTGGAACTTTCTTCCGATTATAATCTTAAAAAAAGAAGCCTGAAATTAAAGGGAAGCGGGGAGTTTCACGTGATTCATGACGAGCAAAAACCCTTTGTGCTTTCGGTAGAAAAATTGAAAATTGTGGATTTGGGAACCATTTTTCGCGTTGTTTCCTCCGCAGACACTGTTAAGATCGTGGTGGATGAAGGAAAAGTGGAATTGCGTTTAAATAACCAGTTGATAAAAATGGCTGCCGGAGATAGTGCATTTTATGTCATAAAGACGGACTTTATCTCCCGTTACGATACGAAGAAGGAGCGCAAAAACAAGGTGTTTGAATTTGACGGAACAAGTTTGAATGAGGTAGTGGAAATCCTCAGCGAGTTTTATGAGCAACCCATCGTGATCAAGGATAAAGCCATTGAAAACTGTAAGCTTACAGTCCGTTTCAGCAATGAGAATCTGGTTACAATTTTAGATGTTATCCAGGAATTAATGGATATCAAAGCAGTAAAAAACAATCATGTAATCGAATTGTATGGGAAAGGGTGTAATGATTAGAGCTTGTTTGATATTACTTGTATCGCTGACTTGCTTTCATGGGCTGGCTCAGCAGGTTACTCCTCCTCTGGAAAGAAAGGTGACGGTGAATTTTGAAAATACGACGGTGAAAGATGCACTTCATCAGATTGAAGCGGATGCTCAATTTTCATTTGCTTATAAAACCGGCATTTTCGATGAAACTAAATTGTTAAACCGGGCATACATCAACAAAACAGTCCGGGAGGTAATCAATGATATTTTCGAAGGTTCAGTTCATTCTACCGGGAAAGGAAATTATGTTTTGCTGAAACCGAATCCAAATCCTGATGGAGGTGAAATGGTAGTTGAGGGTTATATCATCGATGAGGTAACAATGGAAAAAGTTCCTTTTGCTACCATTTATGATACGCAAACACTTTCTTCGGCTATTTCCGATGAATACGGCCATTATTTACTCAAACTAAAAAGGCATTCCCCAGCAAATTTAAAGGTAAAAAAAGCAAGTTATGAGGATGCAGATCTGCAGTTTACCCCGGAGTCCTCGCCAATTGTTTCGGTTTATTTGAAACCGATATCTGTTCTTAAAGACAGCATACCGCCATCTACGGAAGTTGATTCAACGGCTTATTTGAACCGGATAACCAATCTTAAATGGTTGAAATTGTCTAAAGAACGAATAGCGAACATTGAAAACTTCAGCAGTTTAATGAGACAAAGAGTTCAGTTTTCACTATTGCCGACAATCGGAACAAACGGCAGATTAAGTTCGGCTACTTCCGTAAATAGTTCCTTTAACCTCTTGGGGGGAATCGTAGGTGGAGTGAATGGATTTGAGCTGGCGGGTTTATTTAATATTGATGTTGACACGGTTCGATACGTTCAAATTGCAGGTTTGTTTAATACCGTGGGAGCTTACCAGGAAGGTGCTCAGGTCGGCGGATTATTTAATGTCAATTTAGGTGGTTTCCGGGGTGTTCAACTAGGCGGAATAAGCAATGTTGTAAAAAAAGATAGTTACGGTGTGCAAATAGCCGGAATCAATAATCTGGTTTTGAACAGGGTAGACGGTGTTCAAGTAGGAGGTATCAGCAATGTGGTAAAAAAGGATGTTTACGGTGTGCAAATAGCCGGGATTAACAACCTGGTTTTGAATCGGACGAGTGGTGTCCAACTTGCGGGAATTACTAATATGACATCAGATTCTTCATCCGTTATTCAGATTTCCGGAATTCACAATCAATTGGGTAAAAACAGCAAAGGAATTCAGCTTGCCGGTTGTGTAAACATGGTTGAGGACGGATTTGAAGGGATTCAGTTATCCGGATTGGTAAATTATGCCAAGAACATGAAAGGAGCGCAGATCGGTTTTATAAATGTCAATTCAAGCATCAAAGGAATTCCGGTCGGATTTCTTTCTTTTTCTAAAAAAGGCCTGCACCAGTTTGAAATCGCTACCAATGAATTTACTCCTTTGCAAATTGGATTTAAAACAGGGATAAACAGTTTTTATAATTCTTTGTTTGTTTCGACTCGAATTACTTCTAATG
>CAMPIU010000197.1 GCA_946886545.1 uncultured Flavobacteriales bacterium
TTCTCGTCTCCATTTGTTCCAGCCACTTTTCAAAAGCGTCTATAAAAAGATCTGCTTTCAAGTGATAGCCCGGTGCTGTAAAATGAACTAAATCTCCACGCATCAGTCCTTGGGCTTTCCAAATACGTGAGGAACCCAATTCACCCATAATTCCGTAAAAGTCCCAAACCGGACATTGATATTTTTTTGCCAGTTCGATTATTACTTCACGCTCGCGTGCTACATTTTGGTTGAGGTATTTCTTTTTGTATCCGGCATCATTTGGAACGGTCAATAAAATAGCGCAGTCAGGGTTTGCCGCAAGTACCTTAAGCATCATGTTTTCCAAATTCTTCTTATATACTTCCGGGTTAAAGGATGAATATGGTACATTGGCGTCATTGGTTCCAACGGAGAAAGCAAAAAAATCGGGTGGTGATTCTTTCAATTGTTCTTCAAAATTCTCATTTCCCAGGTAGGTATATAATCCTGCACCATTGATTCCGATGGCTGTATAAGAAATTCCGGGGGAAGCATTGCTTAACTGGAAAGCGTGAAGCTGAAGATTGTATGGACCTGCAATCAAGCGGGTAAATTGAAGATTGAAAGTGTCAACCGCATCTGTAAAAACTGCTTCTGTATAACCAAGAGCTTCATTCCTGAATTTATTGACGATTAAGATCTCATCCGGACCGAAATTTAATTCATAAGGGAATGTTCCTTTGTTATGGTATACACGCAGTCTCGTGAAACCGGGTTTGACGTCCGTTTTATCGTATTTAAAAGTGATCTCCACAATGGAATCGGGGGTTTCAACTACCGCACCAAGTAAGCCGAAGTCAATTCTGTCGGGTTTATTGAAGCTTACACTTCGGTAAGTGTTCCAATGATTTCTGGATTTGAATTCGTAGTTCCATGGATTATTGGTTTTTGCCAAATCAAATGGAAAGATCAAACCACGTTCGCCTGGGATATCCAGCCAATGCGTTTGCAAATAAGTCCGGATATCGTGGGTGTAAACATCTGCCTGAAGATGGGAGCCGCCGATATGGTAGAAATTCAGCTTGCAATTTTTTTCCTCGATCATGTTTCTGAAATCCTGAAATAAATGCTCCCAATTATCACTTTGTGCACTGTAAAACCGGAAACAATTGTTCTCAAAATGAATGAATGGGTATTGCTGTTTTAAATTGCTGTCAAGATGATGAAAGTTGGGATACACATACGTATCCAACGGAGTTTTATTGCGCAGGATCTCCACTTGCGACTGACCGTTGCAGGCAATAAGTATGGAAATTAATAATGCGGTATAAAAACTAAACTTCATCCAATATTTTATTTGAGCAACGAGCATGCCGCTTTTATTGAGCTCTCTGTTTCCATTTGACATACTCTGCTGCTAAAGCATCAAAGAAAAGTTGCGACGCGATACTTGCTCCCCTGTTCGTGAAATGTATGTAATCATTACCTGCTAAACCTTTTTCGACCCAACTCGGCATGGAATTTTCTCCACCCATTGCACTAAACAGATCCCAGTAACAAGCACCGACTTCTTTTGAAACTTTTGTCATTTCCTGTACCAGGAAAGGCAGCATTTTATAAGTAACCCGTCCGGCTACTGATTGCATTGACATATCACTTGGTCCTATTACCAAAATGGAAGCCGATGGCCGGAGTTTTTTGATAGTGTATAATTGACCTTTGAATTGTTTTGCATATCTGCGCACCGAAGAAGAATCGCTCATGTATGGAACTCCATTTCCTCCGAATTGCATAATGACCATTTCAACGTTCAGGTCTGCATACATTTTAGAAGCCAGGTTGTGGTCGATTTTCCCAAAGAAAGTACCGCTGGAACCACGCATTCCGATATTATCTACAAAAACCCCGTAATCACTTTCCAATGAGAAACCGATGATGGTTGGACTCACAGATGCTGAAAATTCATATCGCAGCTTGTTTGGAGTAGATGGGAATTCCAATGAAAGAACATGGTATTTGCCATCATTTTCCAGGCTGTCTTCATGAACCAGGGTTGTTCCGTTGTATACTTTTATTTTACAAGGCTTGAAACAGCTGGTGTAGAACATTTTCGCATGGTTGTATGATCTGGCTCTCGAATAGGCTGTTTTAGTCGGTTCAATTTCAATGAATGCTTCTTTAATGCTTGTTGAAGCTGCCATCTGTGAACTATCCATTTCGGGAGTAAATCTTGCGGCAGTATTCATAGAGCCGTATTTGCGTGATTTTAAACTCGCACCGCCAAAAGCAGTGTATCGGGTAAAATTAGGCGAACAGGTTTGTTTGAAAGTAATGGTGTTGTATTCATTTTTCGCAGGAATTGTTCCCGGCCCAAATCCTCCGAATTGACTTTGCAGGCGCTGACGGATATAAGAGGTCATACGATCTCCTTCAATTTGAGAATCACCATAATGTAAAATGCGTACTTTTTTCCCATTTGCAGCGGCTTCCAGTTTTTCAAAGAAAAGGTGAAGCGCTTGTTGTCCTTTTTCGTTGTACTGAATGGTCGTTGCTGCTTCTGCAGACAAGGTTCCTCCTGCAGGAGCTCCCATTTTTCCATCAGATTCAAAAGTGTTTTTAATGGTCGTATCAGCTGAAGCACGTTCAATATTCATCGTATCGACCTGAACGATATTGGTAATGTCTTTCTTTTCCACCGCTTTCGGAGGAGTTAATGCTTCATTAAATGTAAGGAACCGGACATCCAATCCAAAAAGGTCGATTTTGTCTCCTTTGACCAAAAAACTGATGCCGGTCAGTAATACCAGGATTCCGGCAAGGTAAATAAGAACATGAAATGGTTGTAATTGCTTCACTTACATTAAAAATTGAGCTACAAAATTAATCCAAATCCGCAATAGACAAATGATTGTTTATTATCTGCGATTAATTGGGGATTATTTGTAGAGTAGCGGTGAAAAATTTTTCACCGCTACTCTACCCTGAAAATACGGATAGACATGTGTCTGTTTGGTCAGTGAAATCAATGGGGTCGCTAGGATTCTTCAAGGACTTATTCGTAACTTTATCTTATGGAACAATACACAAACGAACTCATTCACGAAAGCAGTTTATACCTGCAGCAGCATGCCCACAATCCCGTAAATTGGGTTCCTTGGTCGAAAGAAGCTTTTGACCGGGCAGAAAAAGAACAGAAGCTGGTACTTGTTTCCATCGGGTATTCTGCTTGTCATTGGTGCCATGTAATGGAACACGAGTGTTTTGAAGATGAAGAAGTAGCTGCTCTTATGAATAAGCACTTTGTCTGTATTAAAGTGGATAGAGAAGAACGTCCGGATGTAGATCAGGTTTACATGACTGCAGTTCAGCTGATGACCCAACGTGGCGGATGGCCATTGAATTGTTTCACTATTCCCAACGGGCAACCGGTTTATGGTGGAACTTACTTCCCGAAAGAACAGTGGATGCACGTATTGAAATCCTTGAATCAAACCTACACCTCCGAGCCTGGAAAAGTATTGGAATATGCAAAAGAATTGAGCGAAGGTGTTCAGCAATCCGATCTTATTGCTGTTGCAGAACCTGTGAAATCTTTTCCTGAAGATAAATTATGGGAATTGGTGCGAAGATGGCAACCCCGCATGGATATGGTGGAAGGTGGTCCGACCTCCGCCCCAAAATTCCCGCTTCCAAGCAACCTGGAATTTTTACTGCATTACGGAACTTTAGAGAAAAATGAGTCCATTCAAAAGTATGTGAATCTGACCCTTCATAAAATGGCTTTGGGTGGTATTTACGATCAGCTGGGTGGCGGTTTTTCGCGATATTCAGTTGATTTATTATGGAAAATCCCTCATTTTGAGAAAATGCTTTACGATAACGGACAATTGTTGAGTGTTTATGCTCAGGCTTATACTCAAACCAAAACACCGGAGTATAAGCGGGTACTGGATCAAACACTCGGATGGCTCGAACGCGAAATGCAAAGTGAAGAAGGAGGTTTGTTTGCAGCACAAGATGCCGATTCGGAAGGAGTAGAAGGGAAGTTTTACGTTTGGACAAAAGAAGAAATTGAAGCTGCTTTGGGTGAAAACACCTCCTGGTTTTGGCAATTTTACAATCCTGGGAATAAAGGGTATTGGGAACATCAGCAATGGGTTTTGGTGAGGAATGAAACGTGGGAGGAATTTTGTGAAAAGAATCCGTCTGTTGATTCCTCAAAAATTCAGGCACAATTAGATACTTTACTCCACTTGCGTAAAAAAAGGATTGCTCCCGTAACAGACACGAAATGTTTAACTGCCTGGAATGCATTGACAATAACAGGTCTATTGGAGGCATTTAAAGCGACGGAAGACCACGGATATCTGAAAATGGCCCTGCAAATTGCCAAATGGCTTCGGAAATATCAAACATCAAACGATTTTCAATTATTTCACACCCGACAAAATCAACGCTCATTCATCACCGGTTTTCTGGATGATTACGCCACAACAATTCAGGCTTTTCTTTCCCTTTACCAAATCACTGCGAATGAAGAAGACCTGAGTTTTGCAGAGCAATTGTGTAATTACACCCTGAAACATTTTTATGACGAAAAATCCGGGATGTTTTATTTTACCCCGGATGATCACGATCTGATTGCGCGAAAAATGGAGATCAATGACAATGTGATTCCAGCTACAAACAGTATCATGGCGAATAATCTTTTATCACTTTCTCTATTGGTTGATAATCTGGATTACGAAGCAAAATCCAAACAGATGCTTCAAAATGTTATCGATGGAATGGAACAATATGGTTCCGGATATTCGAATTGGGCTTTATTATTGCTTCGATTCCAAAAAGAAGTACGCCTGCTTACAATTCCGAAAACGCAGGAATGGAATTCATTCAGAAAGCAAAGTTCATCCTTTTTATTGGTGCGTTACGCCAATGAAGATGAAGCTACTGTTTGTGCAGCCGGTTTGTGCTCTATTCCCATGGTACATGTGAGAGAGGTGGAGGATTATTTGGAAAATTTGTAGTAGGGACGCGATTAATCGCGCCCTACTACAACATTATAATATTATTTCTTTTTCTCTTCTGTTTTCAACATCTCCGGAGACTTGATCTTAAATTGCTCCAATCTTGGTTGAGACACCGCCCTTACATATCCGTTATTCGGATTCCGGCACTCGAAATTTTGATGATATTCTTCCGCTTTGTAGAAAGCAGTGTACTTCACAACTTCAGTAGTGATAGTTGGGAATTTTTTATCTTTTAGTAATTGGTCAATGTAAGCCTTGGCATGATCCCGCTCGTAATCGTTTTGATAGAAAATTGCCGACCGATATTGAGTTCCTGCATCCGGACCCTGCCGATTCATTGTTGTAGGATCGTGAGAATCGTAAAAAACTTTTAACAGCTCATCGTAAGATATGATGGTTGAATCGTAGTAGATTTTTACTGTTTCTGCATGACCTGTTGTTCCTGTGCAGACGTCTTCATAGGTCGGATTTTCAACGTGGCCGCCGGAATAACCGCTTTCCACTTCCGCAACGCCTTTTACAGATTCGTAAATTGCTTCGACACACCAAAAACATCCGCTTCCGAAATAAGCAACCTGGTATTTGGACAATTCTTTACTGCTTTTGGGAGACTTATTGATTTCCGGAGATTTATTCTTCTGTCCGCAAGCACTCAAAGACAAAACTGTAACGATTAAAAAGAAAATGGCATGTTTCATAAAATATTTTTTTCAAGTTACGACACACTTCCCCTTCCGGATTTAGATTTCTCTATTTTTAACCTTTCTTAAGGGTATTCAGAATTAACCGGGAAGAAAGTTTAATGGCATTGAAATGTAACTCATCTGCGGAAATCTGCGAAATCTACGCGCAAAAATAACTCAGCATCCGTATTTTGCCACAAGGATTCCACAAATAATTGAGTCAGAAACAACAAAAAAAAGTAGAAAGGTTTAAAAAGTCGGCTCAACTGATTATATTCGCACCCTTAAAAGAAATTATAGAATGGCAATTATTG
>CAMPIU010000198.1 GCA_946886545.1 uncultured Flavobacteriales bacterium
TCCAGCGATATGGTTTTGCGGAATGGCCCATTCCCATTTTAATCCGATTAAAACCAAATAAATCCCTGCAATTACAAATAATGACGCAAATGCGCCCACACGTTTACTCATCTTCTTTTTCTTTAGACATATTGATTACTTCCTTGATAATGATGTACATGGAAACTATCACCCCCGTAAGTGTACAGATCAAGGTATACATACTTCCTCCGGGGTTGAATTTCTTATCCAGCCAAACACCAAGGAAAGCTGTTGCGACTATCGTTCCTGCCATTTGAAAGGCTGCTCCGGTAAATCGAACATAGTTCTTGATCTGTTTTTTCGGCTTGTTTTCCGGTTTTTCTTCCATGGCTTTTCTTATTTGAATCAATAGTTCTCATCAAAGAACAACTGGTAATCTTCCAGTTTACTTGTATCAAATAAGGTAAGTAAATTTTTCTCGGAAATAAACAAAATTTTCATTTTTTGCATATCCAGCAAGTGGTTACGCGTCCGCTTGTAGAATGAAACATAGGAGGCGGCTTCAATTTCGTCTTTGAATTGCTTCACCAGAATCACATTATCTTCTTTAAGCACTTTTGAAGTGACATTTAAACGAAGCTTTCCGTAATATTCTTTGTTGAAGTCAACCACACGGGTTTTTGCAACCACATTATTGATCTTATCCCCCAGGAAGATCAGCACAAACATCGGTTCACCTTCTTTGTACTCATAAATGCTTGTTTTTGCAAAATCAACCGGCTCATTTTTAGAATATCCGTTCAAGATGATCTTTTTCATTTCGAGAGCTTTGTCAGCTTCCGGTGTTTTAGGATAAAGCAAAATCAAGGTGTCCAAAGTTGGTAAAATCACCCGCTTATCTTCGTTCATTTTTGCCTGTGCCATCGCCTTCAGCAAGATATATTTACTTCTGTAAGGATTGTCCTTTTCGTCTGCAATAACACCATTTGCTTTCATGATTACAGGATAGTACAATCCTCTTTCGTAACGATCCAAATCGGTCAGATAAGCCTCCTGGGTTAATTTCTCACGTTCCTTCTTCTTTAGGAAATAATCAGGATCTCTAAGGTATCCCGCATAATCTGATGTCGGATAATTGATCAGGATATAATCTTTTTGTGCAACTGCTTCCGGATCTTCCGGGCTATGCAAACGATAGACCTGGTAGGCTGCCATGAGCTTCATATCGTGCTCAAACTCCTGACCCAACATGGTTTTGTATTGTTTTTCGGCAAGTGCACTTTCATTTAATTGCTCGTCGTAAATACCACCTGCATCAAAATAGGCATTCATCATCCGGTCACGTGAAGCCTGGAGTGCTGAATCCGATAACGGAAGTTTTGCCACAAGCATTTCCGGTGTTAAAGAATCAAGTGCGGAAATATCGGATATCGTATTCTCTGAACTAGCGCTGGAATCTGACGGATCTGTAAAACTTGCAAACACTACTTTATCCGATCTTCTCCAATCGTCTTCGTTGTCACGCTGTCCCCATTGTTTTCTGAACTCCTCAAAACCTTCACTTCTTGCTTTTTCGTTGTTCCAATAGAATTTAGAACCACTTCCATCCGAAGTTTTCTTACTCTGGATTTCCTGTAGAGCTGCCAAACGAATCGCGTCTTGTCTTTTGCGCTCCTCCTCGTCCTTCTTCATCTTCTTGATCACACCCTCAGCAAAAGCCAATTGATCCGGGCCGGAAAGTTTCGCAATTCGCTGAACACTGTCTTCATACTGAGCAATCGCCAATGCATTTACAAGGCTTTGCAATTTGGAAGCTTTATTTTGAATCCCTTCATAATTCGGATATGTTTCCGGAATTACCTTAGCACAACTATCGTAGTACTTTTGGGCATTTACGTAATCTTTTTTTGCAAAACTGATATCTCCCAATTTCTCATACGCCATCCCCTTCTGACGATTATTCGTAGTGGAATAAAACGCAGATCGGGTGTAATTCGCCTTAGCATTCTGCTCATCTGCTTCCTGCTGATCCATTTTACCCAAGGTATAGTAAATCTGATCTTTAAACTCGGCATTTTTGGTGTCGCGAAGCATTTTCTTCAAATTCTTTCGCACTTTTTCACCACCGGCATTCAAGGCATTTTTCAGATTCGCATTGAAACTCATTTCATAACCTGCATTGTATTTCTTTACGCGATCATAATGATAAGCAGCTTTTCCCCTGTCGCCGGCATTCTCATACAACTGACCGAGGATATAATTGATCCTTGCTTTGTCTTTCGACTTTTTAGCATATTCCAAAGCCTTTGTCAGTGCTTTTATTTCACCCTCGGAGTCCTTTCTTTTTTCAGCAAAGATCGCTCTGGTGATAGCCACATCGTATCTGAGTTTTTTAGGAAAGGGCGCTTGTTCCTTTTCTTTATTTTTTTTCTTTTTCTTTTTCGATTTGGATGATTTCGAGCTTTTACCTTTCGGATCCTTAGAATCTCCATTTTCCATGGCCTCTTGGGCTTTCTCCAGATTGGTGATCGCAAAGTTTGCCTCCGTAAACTTACCTTGTTCCATGTAAGTTCTTGCCATCCACATTTCTGCTATATACGCAGATTTATCCGTTGAGAAAAATCTCTTGGTGTATTCAAAATTCTTAAATGCAAGGTCGTAATCGCGTCTGTAGAAATTGGCAATCCCGATTGTGATCCAATTCTCATCAATCCAACGGTTGTGCTCTTCTTTCTTAGAAGCAGGTTTTTCCATGGAAGGCATGGCATGTCTCTGGATTACCTTTGTACATTTGGCAATAGCAGTATCAATGGGTGAATACATGTTTTTAACTTCCTCTTCACTCGGCAGCTGAAGAATGGGAAGTACACTGTAGTAATCTTCTTTTTGATTTTCACGGTACGTTTTCATTGCCTCTTCCAGCAAATCATTCGCATTAAAATATCCGTTATAATGTGCTGTAGTGCCATGATAAGACCTGCTAAGCAATGTATTCTTCTCTGTAGAACATGCCCATATAAAGGAAAGAATTCCTAAGTAAATCAAAAAATGTAATTTCTTCATTCGAATGAAAAATCTGCGCCGATGTGATTAAAGATTAACTAACAAATAGCAAATATATTGTTTTGTTTATCAAATCAGTTCCAAATCCGGTAATTTAGATAAGGTATTCTACTAAAAAACAAAATCTGATAAATACTCACGGATTTTATTAACGACAGATCAAAACCGATTAAAAACACACATAGACATGTGTCTATTTGCCCTGTAGCAGCAAGAGAAACAGAACGCGTAACCTTTTTCAGTCAGAACTCGGTTTAATCCTTTAATACTGCATCCTTATCACCATATTTCTGATGAATTTCCAGGATTTGTTTCGCATCGTTGGCATCAATTCCCAAACTGTCTGCGATTTCTTTTGCACGAAGCACCTGATCAACACTGAGTCCGGTACTATCCGTTTCATTGTGCAGTGCATTTTTCAGGAAGATAGTGCTTTCGCCAAGTGCAGGAACTGTTTTTGTGGAAACATCCTTCACGGGTTCATACAACAAGGAATTGCTTTTTGTCTTTTCCGGAAAAAAATTGCTTTTCTCATCGTAGGATTCAATCAACACCAATAAAACACTCACTATGTAAAGTGATTTAAGAGTTGCGAAAATGACTCCCAAAAACTTGTTCAAGGGAGATAACTGAACCACTTTGATCATCTTTTCGATCATTTTACCTCCGAAGAAGATCATTGCTCCTACTCCAAGGAAAGTAAGGGTAAACGCCACCACTGGCAGATATTCCGAATCCCAGCCGAAGGAAGTTTTCAGCCAATTGGCGGTATAGTCCGAGAAATGAATTCCAACATAAATTCCTACTAGGATGGCCAGGAGTGTAAAGAGCTCGATTACAAAACCATGTTTAAATCCCTTGTATGCACCGTAAAGGACCGGAAGCAGAATCAAAATATCCAAAAAATTCATGGATCAAAATTGGGGAATCCATTTTAATAAAAACACGTAGGGGCGAAAAATTTTTCGCCCCTACGTGTTCATTCCATATAATATGATCACCCCATATTGGTAAAAATCTGCTGAACATCGTCATCATCGTCAAATTTATCAAGCATCTTTTCGATATCAACCAATTGCTCTTCTGTAAATTCAACAGGTGTCGTAGGAAAGCGCTCCAAATTAGATTTGAGCACTGCAATTCCACGTTCTTCCAAAGCAGAACCGATTGTTCCGAAGGCAGTGTAATCTCCGTAAATGAAAATTCGGTCATCTGTTACCTCAATTTCTTCGCATCCGGCGTCAATGAGTTCCAACTCCAATTCTTCCGGGTCGATTGATCCCGTGTTTTCCAATTCAAAAACAGATTTTCTGTTGAACATGAATTCCAATTGGCCGTTTGGAACAACTCCTCCTCCTGCTTTATTGAAATAGGATTTTACGTTTGCTACCGTGCGGGTCGGGTTATCTGTTGCACATTCCACATAAACCAAAACGCCGTGCGGACCTTTTCCTTCATAATCAACTTGGGTAAATGCCGCAACATCTTTTTGAGCCGCCCGCTTAATTGCGGCCTCAATATTGTCTTTCGGCATATTCTCCGCCTTCGCATTTTGAATAGCCGTTCGCAACTTGGCATTGGTAGCAGGGTCTTGCCCGCCTTCCTTTGCGGCCATAGTAATAGCCTTCCCTAATTTTGGAAATAATTTGGACATTTTGCCCCAACGTTTCTCCTTAGCTGCTCTACGATATTCAAATGCTCTTCCCATTTCTAGTATTTTATATTCGCGCAAAAATAATCAAAGAAGTTTAATTCAAAAATTGACAATTGAAAATTGAGAAGGTAAAAGCGAGAAATACACTTATTCAAAGATTCTGAGTAGAGTCGGGACCTTTTCAATTTCAAAAGTTAATATATTTACAGAATGAAGCTTTCAGTGGGATTTTTTTTTGTTTTTAGCTTGAGTATTCTCTCCGCACTTGGTCAGAATGAAACGATTCGCAGACCAAAGTTTCAAACAAAAACAAGTTTGGTCTATTATTACTTTTGGGAAGAAAATGAAGACGGATCCATTGTTTCGTCTACCATGTACACTCCTTTCAGTTTGAACCGGGTAGTTTTAATTGACACTTTGAAATCAAGCAAAACATGCACTTTACCGGACACCCTTTTTATCAGGCAAATAGCTGCGATCGGGAGAAGCTACAAACAAATGGACCGCTTTTCAAAGAAGCTTAATGGCAATAAACTCGTTTTTAATCTGGTTTATAATCAGGAGCCTCAAACTGTGATTTACATTAAACGAAAAGGAACATGGCGAAGCTACAATGCAGGATTGGTTCTCAATTTTAAATCATTGCAGAATGACAAACTTTTTTTCACCTCATCGGGGAATAATCTTGTTTTGGCAAATCAACACAGTATCACTGTCAAAAACAACACCTATCGGGTGGTCTCCTATTTTAATCCGGATAATTCAGGCGGAGAACGTAAAAACCCCGCTTTCCAGCATGTCTTTGCTTTTACCGGGGAGGAATTGAGTAAACAAATCATTCAGAATCAACAACCGAAGGCGAAGCGCTACTTGGTTTTTGTAAATGGCTACCGCGGTCCGAAATACGATAAACACGAGAGCAGGAATGAGGTTTATTTAAATGACCGTACCAACTATTGGTTTAAAATTGATGACCGTTTTATTAAAAGGCTGAATCCGGATACCAGTTTCTATCTCGACGCGAGTTTCTCCGTCAAAACTTCCAATCATGCTTCCAAGCTGAAATTCGGTTTAAGCTATATCCGCTCGGTGAATACCCGCATTTCGAATAAAAGGTATAAGCGTTTAAACCAAACTTCCAATCCGGAGGGTTTCGATTACCGTTATGCCAAAGGTGTTTTGGTCGGAAAAGCTTTTCTGAATCAAATCCACAATACACCAAACAGTTATCTGACAAAAGACACTATCGATATCGTTTGCCATAGCATGGGATACGCCTATACCTTGGGATTAAT
>CAMPIU010000199.1 GCA_946886545.1 uncultured Flavobacteriales bacterium
ATCCATTGGAGTACAAATCTCTATGAGAAAACCATCAAAATCACGAACATAAGCCACCATCTGACCCCAAGGTTTTTCTCTTGGTTCTTCCAGCAATGTTGCACCTGCTGCAACAGCTTTATCGACCAATTCGGGAACATTGACAGTTGTGAAACCCAGCTCAATCCCAAAAGGTTTTGTTTTGAGATCGCTTTGCTGAAAGCCATCTTTCAAGTTCGAACTTGCCAAGGGCAAGGCAGCAAAAGACAAAGTTGTTGAACCTGTATTTAATTCTGCGTATTCATCACCGGGAGCAATAAATCGCACTTCAAATCCAAATGTTTTGGAATAAAACTCGGCAGTTCTTTTTACATCTGAAACGTATAAAATGGTGTATGCAAACTTGATCATATTTTATAGTATTAGTTACTATTGGTTTCGTTTTCATTTCTTAATCTTCATCATCATCCTTGTCATCCAAATCCGGAAGTTCCAGGGCCTTTACCTCCTGGACGGCATTTCCGGCAATTCCTTTTACGGAACCATACATATCGATCGTATTGACAATGACTTTTTCAATTTGTTTTTCACGCTGTTTCC
Source organism: uncultured Flavobacteriales bacterium (assembly GCA_946886545.1). The sequence goes on from CAMPIU010000199.1 coordinate 580, forward strand.
AGATGCGCTGCATGGAACGTTTCTCACTTTCCAGGTCCGCTTTCATTTGCGTGAACCCCTCCACGATAGCTTCCACCTGCATTCTGAAAGTTGAGCTAGTGAGGAAGTCATAGAGCAAGTGCATTTTGTCGCCTTTATTTTCTTGAGCTACCAATGTACTGCTAATTTGAACAATGGTTTCCCTCAATACCGAACAAAGACCTTTGAACTCCTCATAGGTGCAGATCCAAACGCCATCTTTCTGCCCCATACGCTGCATATCCGAAGGCATTACTTCAGTAACCAACACGCCCATATCACAAGCTTTATCACGCATATCTGCTTTGAATTTCTCAATCCAGGAAGGCTGAAAGTCTTTGGCTCGTTTGGATTCATAATAAATCCTTCCGCAGTTTTGCTGTGTTCGGGTGTGAACGGTTTGAATACAATCTCCACCACGTGCACCTTTTCTGATTTCCTCAATCGTATCCATTGGAAAACTCGCCATCAGCCACTCTTCTATTGCTAACTCCTGTACTTCTCCCTGCAACTGCATGGAACCTTGCTCCTGCTTGCGCTTCATTTCTTCCGTTAGCTTCTTTTGATCCTCGAGTTGTTTCAGTAACTCCCTAATTCGTAATTCATTACGTTCTTCTTCCGTTCTCCGGATTTTTTCCTTTTCTTCCTGGATCTGAATGCTTAGTTTCTTTTGTGATTCAGCTTCAACTACTTCTTTTAACTCATCTTTTTCCCGCTTCAATTTTTCAATTTCGGCTTTTGTACGGTTCAATTCTTTGATTTGCTCCGATTTTTCATTCAATTCTTTTTGAAGATCTGCAAATTGCTCACCTTGCTCCAGGATCAACTTTGCTTTCAATTTCTCTTCCAGGCTTTTGCGTTCCTCCTTGAGTTTTTGCTCAAAGCGTTCCTGGAAAAGCTCATTCTCTCTGCGCTTCTTTTCTTCAAATTCTTCTTTCTCACGAAGCAGAATATCTTGCTTTTTAGCAAACTCATTCCGTGTTTCGTTGAGTTCATTTTGATATTTACGCTGAATTTGTTCTTCCAGCTGATGAGCCAAAATATCATTTACATCGATCGGAGTACCACAATACGGACAAGCAAATTGATTCATAAACAGAAAAAATTGAACAAACTTAAAATTACTAAGGTTTCACAAATAATTTTAGTATTATCTGTACCAAAAGCCAAAATTCATACTTATTCTTGTGAAAACTCAAACTTCAGCGTATGAAAACTACACAATTTACCTTTTTGTCATTCAAAATCGTCCTGCTATTCATCATTTTTGCTTCAACTATTTCATTCGGACAGGATTGTACTTCCAAATTAACTTATCAGCTGGAGAATATCAAAGGTGGTTTCTATGCCAATCAAACAGTTATCCTCACTTCGAAAGATGGTAAATTAAAATTCGAGCAAAAAACAGATGCGAAAGGATTTGTCAACTTTGATGTTCCGTGCGAAACCCTTTTCGATCTCAAAATATCCAATTACACACATGATGAAGAGGTAATTTCCGGTAAAAAAGGTTCTCAGATCAGACAAGTATTGACCTACGAACCAAACATGAAAGAAAAAGATGCATTCTTTGCCATGTCGGAAACAGAAAAAGCCGCTTTGAATAAAGCAATCGCGACACTTCCGGATACAAGCAATCTTCCTACCGGCTTACTCAAAACTCCACCTCATTTAGAGCACTACGAATTGATGTCTATCAAACTCAAAGATTTGGACAACGGTCTTTTGATCAATGAGGATTTTGTGATCTCAGGAGTTAACCGCAAAAAGAATTTCAAGGGTAAAACCAGTAAAACAGGTGAAATTCAGCTTTATATCCCAAAAGGCGACACCTACACGCTCAATTTCAAATACCATAAAGGCTATAAGAAATTCGACTCTGAATTCAAGAATGGAACGATTAATTCGCGGATGGAAATCACCTACATGGGGACGAAGGAATACGAAAAGCGAAAAAAAGAAGAAGATGAACGGATCAAAGCGGAAGAAAAACGGCTGGAAGAAGAGCGCCTGGCATTTGAAAAATATTGCAAGGAACGCAAAGTAAGCTTAGAAGAGGGTTATAAACTGAAGCTTAAAGATGCAGAAAGTTATTCTGCAAATGATGACGACGTGGTTACCAAAGTTCTTAATCGAAATAAATGGTCGGAAAAACTGATCGTTTGTGACCTAACCGGAAGTATGGACCCTTATGCAAGTCAGCTGTCCATTTGGTATCAATTGAATTACAAGAAAGAGCCGAATCTTCAGTTTGTATTTTTCAATGACGGAGATAATAAAAATGATTCTGAAAAGAAAATAGGATCTACCGGCGGAATCTACTATCAGAAAAGTAAAGGATTAGACAGTTTGATCCATATGATGTCCTTTGTTCGTTCAAGAGGAAATGGTGGAGATTGCCCTGAAAACAATATGGAAGCATTGATCAAGGGTGTCAAAAAAGCGCAGCCATACAAAGAATTAGTGATGATAGTAGATAACAATGCACCGGTAAAAGATATTTCCTTATTGAATCAGTTCAATAAGCCTGTACATATTATTTTATGCGGTTCTTACAGCGGGGAAGTGCTTGTAGATTACTTACTGATTGCCTGGAAAACAAAAGGATCGGTTCATACCATTGAAGAAGATATTTCAAAAATTGCTTCCATGTCTGAAGGTCAAACCATCCAAATCGGGAAATATACTTATAAAATTCTGGGCGGGGAATTTGTAAGAATTACAAAAGCATAAAAATGGAAATAAAAATATGTACGGACGTGAATGAAATATGTTGGGACGCGAAGCATCTCGTCCCTATATATTTCATTATTTTTACTGAAAACCCGCACAAATGACAAGCGTTCTTGAAGAGAAACACATTCATTTTTTTACGAATTTACTCAACAGCCGAATTCAGGTCGGAGCAGCAATTGATTCCCGTTATGCATCAGATCATACGGAGGATTTTGTATTCTACCCTTCCATTGTAGTGAAACCCGAAACAGTGGAAGAAGTCTCTGCCATCATGAAGTATTGTTACGAAAATGATCTGATTGTAACTCCTTCCGGGGCAAGAACAGGTTTAAGCGGTGGAGCGCTGGCAAATCATGGAGGAGTTCTTCTGAGCCTGGAACGAATGAACAAGATCATTCAGATAGATGAGAAAAACCACCAGGTTATCACCGAACCGGGAATTGTTACCGAAGAACTTCAAAATGCTGTTAAAGCAGTGGGCCTGTTTTACCCTCCTGATCCGGCTTCCAAAGGATCTTGTTTTATAGGCGGAAACATTGCTGAAAACTCAGGTGGACCAAAGGCAGTTAAATACGGAGTAACAAAAGATTGGGTTCTGAACCTGGAAGTTGTTTTGCCCAACGGAGACGTCCTTTGGACAGGCGCCAATGTGATCAAAAATGCAACCGGATACAATTTAACACAGTTAATTATCGGAAGTGAAGGAACTTTGGCTATCGTTACCAAAATTGTTTTGCGTTTAATTCCTCACCCGACACATAATTTGCTTTTACTGATTCCTTTCAGAAGCGGAATTGAAGCATGTGAAGCAGTAGGAAAAATCTTCATGTCCGGAATCATTCCCAGCGGATTGGAATACATGGACCGGGACGCAATTAGCTTCACTACGCCTTATGTGGACGATGCTCCCGATCTTTTAAAGGATGATCATGATGCACATTTGCTGGTTGAATTGGATGGATTCAACCTGGATGTTCTAATGCAGGAATGTGAGAAGATCATGGAATTAGTAGAACAATTCGATATCGATGAAATCCTCTTTGCAGAAACGGATGCTCAAAAAGAAAGTCTTTGGCGCTTGCGGAGAAAAATCGGAGAGTCTGTAAAAACTCATTCTATCTATAAAGAAGAAGATACCGTCGTTCCCAGAAATGAATTGCCTCAACTTCTGAAAAAAGTCAAAGAACTTGAAAAGAAATACGGATTCAAATCGGTTTGTTACGGACATGCCGGTGATGGAAATCTTCATGTAAACATTATTAAAGATCAGCTGGATGATGATACCTGGAACAACCAACTTCCACATGCCATTCGCGAATTATTTACCGAAGTAGTTCGTTTGGGCGGAACAATTTCAGGAGAACATGGAATTGGTTTGGTACAAACTCCGTATATGGATTTGGCATTCAGTAAAACAGGACTCGATCTAATGCATTCAATCAAGCATGTTTTCGATCCGAAAAATCTGTTGAACCCTGGGAAAGTTTTGCCAGCAAAGAACGTATGAACCGAGTAGACCGTTTATTTGGAATAGTTACCCTGCTTCAGTCACGTAAATATGTGAGTGCCGAACGGATTTCTGAAAAATTTGAAATCAGTATACGCACAGTCTATAGAGACATCAAGGCCATCGGAGAAGCCGGTATTCCGGTTAGTTTTGAGCCTAATAAAGGGTATTTCATAATCCCGGGTTACTTCACCCCTCCTATTTCATTTACATTGGAAGAAGCAAATGCTTTACTTCTCTCTCAATCCTTGATCGGTGGTTTTGGAGATCGTTCTGTTCAATCCACATTTGATAATGCCCTGACCAAGATCAAAGCCGTTTTAAAACAAGTAGATAAGGAAAAACTTGCACTTTTGGATCAAAGCATCAAATTGCAATTACCCGAAAGACTAAACTTTGAGTTTGAATATTTATCAAAAATCCAACATGCGATTAGTGAGCAAACTCAAATAAAAATTACATACCAAAGTTTGAAGGACGAACTTTCGGAACGCACCATTGAACCGATTGGCTTGGTTTTTTATGCATTTTCGTGGCATTTGATCGGCTACTGCCAACTTCGTGGAGATTACCGGGATTTCAAAGTTGAACGTATCAAAGAACTAAGAAGTACCGGCATTCCCTTTAAAACAAGTCCTCACATTTCACTGAGTGATTATAAACTTCCGGTAAATTATTAATTCAAAATGCAAAAACGTGCTTTTGAATTTTATTTTTTGAATTGAAAAAACAGACTGCCATAGGGTTGTCAGTGTCCCTCCTTTTCTTTGTATAAAATATAGAAATCATGACAAGAAAAGAGCAATTACAGGCACAATTGGCCACAGAAGCAGAAACTACAAGAAAGTTTATTGAAGCATTTCCGTTTGATAAAAAAGACTATCAGGTTCATGAAAAAAGCATGAAAATCGGTGACATTCTTCTACATGTTATTGATCTTCCTCTTTGGGCAGAAATGGCAGTAACAACAAATGAACTGGATTTTGAAACGGCTCCTTATGATCCCAAACAATTAAATTCTGTTGAGGAAGCAATGACATACTTCAATGATTGTATTGACAAAGGACTGAGCGCTTTAAAAAAGACCAATGATTCTGTTTTTGAT
>CAMPIU010000200.1 GCA_946886545.1 uncultured Flavobacteriales bacterium
GAGTTAAATGCAATCAAGGAAGGTGGAATATTTAAGAGAGAACGCATTATTACATCTCCGCAAGGGGCAAAAGTACATGTGAGTTCAGGTGATGAAGTAGTCATTATGTGTGCAAACAATTATCTCGGACTTTCCTCTCATCCTTCCGTGATACAGGCTGCGAAAGATGCACTGGATACACATGGATTTGGTATGTCATCTGTTCGTTTCATTTGCGGAACACAAGATATCCATAAAGAACTGGAAGCAAAAATTGCAAAGTTCTACGGTACTGAAGATACCATTTTGTATGCAGCTGCTTTTGATGCAAACGGAGGTGTTTTCGAACCATTGTTCGGAGAAGAAGATGCAATTATTTCCGACGAACTGAACCATGCTTCAATTATTGATGGAATCCGTCTATGTAAAGCACAGCGATACCGTTATAAGCATTCTGATATGGCTGACCTGGAAGAGCAACTAAAAAAAGCACAGGCGCAACGACACCGAATTATTGTTACTGACGGAGTATTTTCTATGGACGGAGATATTGCCAAAATGAATGAAATTTGTGATCTGGCTGACAAATATGATGCATTGGTGATGACAGATGAATGTCACAGTGCAGGTTTTATCGGAAAAACAGGTCGCGGAGTTCCGGAATATCACAACTGTCAGGATCGTGTAGATATTATTACCGGAACTTTGGGTAAAGCGCTTGGTGGAGCAATGGGAGGTTATACAACCGGTAAAAAGGAAATCATTGAAATGCTGCGTCAGCGCTCAAGACCTTATTTATTCTCAAACTCTTTGGCACCATCAATTGTAGGAGCTTCCATTGCAGTATTTGACATTTTAAGTTCTACAACAGAATTGCGCGATAAACTGGAGTCCAACACCAAATACTTCAAAGAGAAAATCATCGCAGCAGGATTTGACATCAAACCCGGTGATTCACCTATTGTTCCGATTATGCTTTATGATGCGGCCTTGTCTCAGCAATTTGCCGACAAATTATTGCAGGAAGGTGTTTATGCAATCGGGTTCTTTTATCCTGTAGTAGCAAAAGGGGCTGCACGAATCAGAACGCAAATCTCAGCGGCTCACAGTATCGAAGATTTAGACAAAGCAATTGCTGCCTTTATTAAAGTCGGAAAAGAATTGAAGGTAATTCAATAATATTCCCATAAAAACATACACGTAGGGGCGCGATTAATCGCGCCCCTACGTGTATAAAAAAAAACCATCGCTTCAATGGAATAAAAACTATCTTTGTGCGCTAAAAAATCTAATGCATTCCGGTTTGTATTAGTAATCGAACAATTAACAAAAGAGAATCTATGACAAGGTCTTTACTTGTTTTATTTTGCGCGGTATTCACGCTTTCTGTTTTCGGACAAATCAAACGCGATGTTTCTGGTTATTACCAGGATTACAGAACAAAAGGACCTTCTGAAGACGTTCCGGTTCAATTGGTTAACCAAAAAACAGGCAAATCCTATCAAGCCATCACAGATGAAGATGGTAAGTTCTTGTTTAAGAATGTTGAATTACTGGCAAATACTGATACTACTGTTTTTGAATTATCTGTTTCCAACAAGAAATACAAACAGGAAATATTCACTATTAAGATCGACTCTGATCATACGGGTGAATACAAAATGGATCGGAAAAACCCGTTTAAAACTTCTACGAAAGTAACGTGGATGTTTAACTGGGGAGATTGGAACGGAAAAGAAAATTACTGGTCTCACTTCACTGCAAAAGCAGTATTAGTCATTTATGGGTTTTGTTTGGTTTTGGTATTCATTTACTCCTTGCTTCAACTTTCCCTGTCCATTGCATACGCAAAAAGCAAAAAACGCAAGTCAGAGGAGGTGAAACCGGTATACAATCCGGAGACAGCTCTTACGGTTACGGTTCAGCTACCGATGTACAATGAAATGTATGTTGCTGACCGGATCATTGAAGCCGCCGCCGCGTTCGATTACCCTAGAGACAAATTCGATATCCAGGTATTGGATGATTCAACGGATGAAACCAAAGACCTGATTGCTAAAAAAGTAGCTGAAGTAGCAGCGCGCGGAATCCGGATCGAGCATATTCATCGTGTAGACAGAACCGGATATAAGGCCGGAGCTTTGGACTCAGCGATGAACAAAGTACAAGGTGAGTTTATCGCAATCTTTGATGCCGATTTCGTTCCGGAAAGTGATTGGTTACAACGTACCATGCCTTATTTCGAAATGGATGACAATATTGGGGTTGTTCAAACACGTTGGGGACATTTAAATAAAACGTATTCTATGCTTACCGAATTACAGGCATTCGGTTTGAACGGTCACTTTGCTGCTGAGCAAGGAGGACGTAATGCTGCAGGACATTTCATCAACTTTAACGGTACCGGTGGTATTTGGCGTAAAAAATGTATTGAAAGTGCCGGAGGTTGGGAACACGATACCTTGACTGAAGATTTGGATTTGAGTTACCGTGCCCAGTTAAGAGGATGGAAATTCAAATATTTGGAAGATGTAGTAGCTCCAGCTGAATTACCAATTACCATGTCAGCATTGAAAGCGCAGCAACACCGTTGGATGAAAGGTGGAGCGGAATGTTTCGTTAAAATGTGGAAAACGATCCTGACATTTAAAAACGTAAGACTTTCCGACCGCGTTCATGGAATGGCACATTTGTTCAATTCATCGGTGTTCATGTTCATCTTGATCATGTCATTACTGAGCTTGGTAGTTTTACAAATTAAGGATAGTTTCTCCGATTTAAACTACGTGATCCAATACGGTTCCGTATTTATCCTGAGTACAGTTTTCCTGATGTATTACTACTGGCTGGCTTACCGTGACAAAACAGCCAACAAGTTTACTTCGTTCTTCCGTTTCGTCGGACGTTTCTTTTTATTCCTTACAGTATCATTAGGGCTTTCCTTAGCGAATACAATCGCAGTATTGGAAGGATTTATGGGAATCAAGAGTTCGTTCGTCAGAACGCCTAAATTCAACGTAAGCAAGAAAAATGAATTCAAAGGAAACAAATACGACAAGAAAAGCATTTCTTTGATCACTATCGGCGAAGGAATCTTAATGTGCGTATTCGGATTTACCGTTGTGAACAGATCCATTTACGGAGATTTGGGAATGGTTCCTTTCCATTTAATGCTGACGATCGGATACGGCATTATTTTCTTCAATTCAATCAAAGAATTGAGAAGAGGATAAAATCAATCAAAATATAAAAACGTAGGGGCGTAAACGCTCCTCTACTGTACCTGATAAAAACAGAAACCCGAATTGTAAAGGATACAATTCGGGTTTTTTATTAGTCATTGGTGACGCTATCCAAAAAGTCAGAGAATTCTCTTTCTTTTTCTACCAATAACTAATTAAAATTGAGAGTGGGACACTTTCAGGATTTCCACTTCCTGAATTCCATTTGGAAACTCCCACATAATCTTATCTCTTTCTGCATATCCGATCAAAGCAGAACCCATTGGGGTCAAAATAGAAATGCGTTTTTGTTCTGAATTGGAATACTCCGGTAATACCAACTGAATCTTCATTGGACCAAACGGAGTACTCACATCCACAATGCTATTCAAACGGATAACATCAGCAGGAAACTCTTCTGCATCATGAATAAGTTTAGCTGTTTTCAATTCTTCCTTTAAACGGGTGATACAACTATTCATCAAATTAGCGGATTCGGAAATGGGATGGATCAATTCTTTAATGATCTCATACTCCCGGATATCTAAAATTAACCACGAATACTTCATTCCTAAAAATTCAGTGTTTTTAACTCTCCGATTACTCCGGAAAGAGCATCTTTTGCATCAGCGAATAACAAATGACAATTGTCTTCGCCAAACAAACTATTCTCTACCCCCGCATATCCTTTACTCATTCCGCGTTTAATCACCACTACTTGTTTCGAATTATATGCTTTGATGATCGGCATGCCAAATATCGGACTCGAAGAATCGTTCTCAGCGGCAGGATTTACCACATCATTGGCACCTATCACAATGGAAACATCGTAAGAAGACATCTCATCATTAACCTCATCCATCTCTTTCAATTTATCGTAATGCACATCTGCTTCTGCCAAAAGTACATTCATGTGACCAGGCATACGACCCGCCACCGGATGAATGATGTAATCGACTTCTACTCCCTTCGATTCAAGGAGTTGTTCCAACTGTGTGCACAAATGCTGAGCTTGGGCTACTGCCAGACCATAACCCGGAATAATTGCTACTTTACCGGAAAATGCAAGATTGGTTGCCAGCTCACCGATAGAGGTACGCTTGATCTCCATAACTGCAGCCTCACCCCCCGATGTGGTCCCTGAACCTTTGAAACTGCCTGCCAACACATTCCATATAGAACGATTCATGGCTTTGCACATCAATAAAGTCAGTAAAACCCCTGCCGAACCAACAAAAATCCCTCCGGAAATCATCAGCAAATTATGGAACATAATTCCGGCCAGTGCAGTTGCCACTCCGGTTAATGAATTCAATAAAGAAATCACGACTGGCATATCCGCTCCTCCGATCGGGAAGACAAAAACCAATCCATAAAGCGTTGCTAAAACTCCCAGAATAACGATTTCCTGAATCAAATTCAAATTCAGTATTTCAAAAGAGACTAAAAAAGGAAGAGCAATCATCGCAAGTAACAGTAAACGAGATGCAATAGAAACGAAGCGTGTACGAATGTCTTTCTGCTTTCCCGACAATTTCAAATATGCTATCACACTTCCTGAAAAAGAGGTTGCACCAATCATCATCGCAGTCATCAAAACTACTTCTGCTGCACGATCTGTATTATTCCCATAATACAATTGCTGACCTTCAATAATTCCCAGGAGTAAAGCACAGCCTCCACCCATCGCATTAAAATAGGAAACCAGCTGCGGCATTTTGGTCATTTCCGCTTTATCAGACATGCGCTTGCCGAGAACCGTTCCCACAAGAATCGCGATAATAATCAGAATTAAATTGATCGTAACCGGACCTCCGAAAAAAGTGTAAATCACAGTAACTACAATGGCCAGGGTCATTCCCAAACCAGCAATGATATTGCCCAATCGGGCGTATTGAGGTGAACTCAAAAATTTAAGTCCGATGATAAACGAGATCATCGCCAGAAAGTAACTTACTTCCAGTAAAATTGTCATAATTAATAGTTTGAAATTTAGATCTGAATCTCCTTTTACAAAGGGTTATGATTTCTTTTTGGAGAACATGGATAAAATACGACCTGTAACAAAGAAGCCCCCGGAGATGTTTAATGTTCCCAAAAGGACCGCCAAAAAGCCTAAGGTCAGGTTTAAATAATCCGTCGGAGGAACATGGTACATGGTAATAATGGCTCCGGCCAGAATTACACCATGAATTGCATTAGCACCTGACATTAACGGGGTGTGTAAAATCGCCGGTACGTTGGAGATAATTTCGATCCCCAAAAAGATACACAACAACACAAAATAAATTGGGGCCTGATTGCCCGAAATAAAATCTAACATACTTCTTGTTTAATAAATGGTATTAATCTTTCGTGGACAATTTCTCCATCCTGAATAAGCATACTTCCTTTCAGAATAGGATCCTCAAATCGGGATATTGCATCGAGTTGCTTGTAATGCTTCAGAAAGTTGAAATAATTTGTTGCCAGCAACTGGGAAGCTGTCTGAGCCAATTCACGCGACAGGTAAGAATCCCCGACAATCTTTACACCGCAATGGACGATCGTCTTTCTATCCATAGTCAGAGCGCAATTTCCTCCTTGTTCGGAAGCAAGGTCAATGATGACAGATCCCTGTTTCATTTTTTCCACGCTGGACTTTTCTATCAGTAAAGGCGCTCTTTTTCCCGGAATATTTGCCGTTGTAATAACAATCGCTGCTTCTGACACATATTTATCAATCAGTTTACGTT
>CAMPIU010000201.1 GCA_946886545.1 uncultured Flavobacteriales bacterium
AGGCAACCATTTGCTGCCAGTTTTCATTCGTTTTGGAAAGCAGTTCTTCTTTTGTATAAACCCGTTTCACTTCCGTCCATTTGGTGATTTCCGTCTTGAAAAATGAAATAACCTGAGATTCCATCTCGGTTCCAAGAACATCATTCGTCAAATAAACATTGTCGTTCTCAATGGTATTCAGATAGTCCTTTCCGAATTTGGCAGTACAGGCGATTCGCAGGCTATCCATTTTATTTTTCAGGAATAAATATCCTCCCGGTAATTGATGATCCTTTAAAAATTGTGGAACGGGAACTACCGCATGATCTGCAGTTAAAAAGACTACATATTGTCCTTTGCCGATTTCCTTATCCAATGTTTGTAACAAACGCGCCAACTCTTGGTCGAGGCGAAAATACATATCTTCCATTTCAAGGGAATACGGTCCAAAAGCATGGCCTGCAATATCCGGGGTGGAATAACTGATTGTCAGGAAATCCGTTGTTGCATGTTTTCCCAATTGTTCTTCCGAGAGAGCCCGGATTGCGAAATCTGTCAAAAACGTATTTGCAGCAGGCATGATCGTGAACAAATTGAATTGATCGGCTGGAGAAGACTTACTGAAATCATAAGGAAAAACGGGGCTTGTCTTTCCACCTACCAATCCTTCATAAGGTGAATTATCCTGGTTAAGATAAGTATAGCAAGTCGAATCTTTCATCAAATTCCATGGTTGATTCACATATTTTGAAACCAGTTTCTGATCATTGAAGCGGCTTACCCAGTTTGGCAATTCTTTTCTGTAAAATGTCGAAGTAATAAAATTTCCAGTAGCATAATCGTACCAGTATGAGCCATCGGATAAATGTCCTGCCGGTAAAATTGCGCTTCGATCCTTAATTGAAACTCCGATTACTCTAGAGCCGGGATAAGTCAGTTTCAATTGATCGGTTATGGTATTCGAACGCAAGAAAGCCGGTGAGCATTTTCCAAAGGTGCTATTTGAGCCGACAGTTGAAACGGTAGTATCTTCCACACAATTCACTTCTCTTCCGAAGGGTCTGTAATGCCATTCATTCGCAACAATTCCGTGATCACTTGGAGTTGTACCGGTATAAATCGAAGCATGTCCGGGTCCGGTATAAGTCGGAACATAATTGTAAGTCACATTTCTAAAATGAGTTCCTTTATCCATCAGGCGTTTGAAGCCATCTTTCCCGAACTGCGGATAAAAACGGTATAAGTAATCGTAACACATTTGATCCACCACAATTCCAACAACTACTTTCGGAGCGTTCTTTTGAGAAAAGGTTTGATTGGAAATTCCAAAACAAAACAATAGCAATAAGGACAGTAATTTCATAATTCAATATTATTTATGTTAGACGCCTAAACAAAAGAATATTTCCCGCAGAAGAACGCAGAGGACGCAGATTTAATTTTGCATCCCTATCCGGATAGTCACCGATACGTTTTGATCTGTTAGAAAGTATTCACATTTTAATTATTGCCAGGGCGAACATTATTCTGACAAAACTAGGATTTGAATTCAAGAAATAGCGAAATTTGCAGTAAAATTTCAATTATGTTAGGTTTAAAATTGCCAACCGACCCGCGCTGGGTGAATATTGTAGAAAAAAACATTGCCGAAATTCTGACAGATCATGCTTTCTGTGAGCAAAAAGCAGCCAGTAATGCAATCTCTATCATTGTTCAATATCCTCAGTACCCGGATATGGTTAAAGCCATGATTGAAATTTGTCAGGAAGAGATGGAACATTTTGGAATGGTACATGATAAAATACTGGAGCGTGGTTATCAGTTGGGATTTGAACGCCGTGATCCGTATGTCCACGACTTGCATGACTTTCTCAAAGTTACACATTCCGGGAACCCGAAAAAATCGCACATGGTAAATCAATTACTTTTCGCAGCCATGATCGAGGCACGAAGCTGTGAGCGGTTTAAAATTCTATCCGAAGAAATCAATGATGAAGATCTTCGTGGATTTTATCGCAGCTTAATGGAAAGCGAAGCACGTCATTATACCGTGTTTTTGAATTTCGCACGTAAATACGGTGAGGGAATTGATGTGGATGCCCGATGGAAATTGTTTCTGGAATTCGAAGCTTCGTTGATGGATAAATACGGAAAAGGAGAAACCATCCATGGATAAACACAATTGAAAATGTAAAATTGAAAAGGGAAAGGGAATACAGCTTTTTTCAATTTTACTCAGGTAAAGCTGACTCAATTTTCGATTAATCCGGAAGTGGAATGCTCACTATTACACAGGTTCCGGGGAATTCCCGGTCTGAATCATCAGCACTGCTTATTGAAACGGTAAATGCTTCTTTGTTTTTTCCTTGCAATGACTTCAGACGTTCTTCCGTGATTTGTGTTCCATAAGATTTATGTCCTGTATCACGCTTATTCTTTTTTGAAGTCACATATCCGATCCCATTATCCTTTATCAACACTTTCAGGAGTCCTTCCTCCTTATAAAATTTCACAAACAACTCAGCATCACCTGCTCTTTTTGCCAAGCCATGTACAATTGCATTTTCCACATAAGGCTGGATCAACATAGGTGGAATACACGGATGATGTGGTAGCCGCTTCAAATCACATTCAATTTGAAAAGTAAAGGCATTTTTAAAACGCATATTCTCCAACAAAATATAATTTTTCAGAGTTTCATATTCTTCTTCAATGGTGATGAAGTTTACTCTTGAATTTGATAATGTTTGCCGGATCAATTTAGCAAAACGAACTAAATACTTCTCCGCATTTTCATTTTCCTCGTATAACAGAAAACTATGGATCGAATTCAGGGAATTAAAGATAAAATGTGGATTCATCTGGGCAGAGAGTGCCATTTGTTCCAACTCCATCATCCGGTTCAACATGTAATTTTTCTTATTTACCGATTGAATGGAAAGTTTCAGAATAATGTAAAACAAAACCACGAATAACAAAATATAAATCAAAATAAAATACCAGCGCAGGAAAATAATCTTCTCCACTTCGAAAACACCTAATTTTACGGGCTTTGTCCAATGATTGAGCCCGTCCAGGTAAGAAATTTCGAGTACATAAATTCCACTCGAAGGATTATTCAGGACGATTTCTCCTTTATCTGACCAATTCCAGGTTTCGTTTTCTCCAAACCGGTAACGATAGTTATTCCGACGGTCCAATCTTTTGTTCGAAAGAAAAATTTTGATCAGGTCTGTTTTTGCAGGATAAACTGCATCCAGATCCAGCTCCTTGTTTTTTGAAAAAGCATGAACAGACAATATGTAAATCGGATGCTCATGTTGTGTTTTCTTCACTTTCCGGGTATTTATTCGCTGTACACCGAATTTCGTCGCCAGATAAAGTATATCATCATACGCATACATATCCATAATTTCTGCACAGGATAACTGGTCCCGATTTAGAAAGAATCGTACTACTGCTTTTCCGGCTTTCTTTTCCAGCAGGAATATTCCTTTTTTGTTTGCCACCCATAACCGGTCCTTTTCATCAAAAAAAACTCGTAAGATTTGTTTTCCCAAATTGAGATCAGGAGCAAAGCGAGAAGCCCTGTTAGTTTCCTCATTTATTACAAAAAGCCCCTCACTGGTCGAATAAGCAACAAGCCCCCAAACAGGATTGTACGTTAAACGATCCAGTCGCTTTAATAAAACAGGCCGATATGCTTTTTGAATTTTCCCATCTTTTACAGATAGAACAAACAAGCCATTATTATACAGCATAAAAAGTTTATCCTTCCTGGAGAAATGAAACCAATAATACGCTCCTATTAAACCCGAACTAACCAAATCCCTATAACTATACCTGGTCACTGACCTTTTGCCTATTTGGACAAGATCCCGGGTAGATCTATCCGTTCCGAGAATAGAAGTGTCTGTTTTGTAGGATGGTATTATCGCATATCTGTCATCCACATCTTTCCAATCACTCCAATCCACTATTCCTTTATGGAAAACGAAACCGTCATTTACCGGCAACATATAGAATAGATCATTTATTTTTCCCTCATCTTTATACAAAAAAGGCGGATAAAGCTGCTGCCATTTACCAACATGATAGGTTAGGATAAGTTTGTCCTTATTCCCATTTACAAAGCGAATTTCCTCGTTTAGTTTGCTCCCGTTCACAAACAATTGCTGAAAAGCCTCATTATAAAGCGAGTAAATTCCTCTTTCAAGAGTTGTAAACCACAAAGTCCCATTCTTATCTGAGAATACGGAACTTACAGAATAATTTGGCAAGTAATGCCCAACCAAAACGAGTCCTTTGGTTTTTGGATCAAAGCGGTATTTTTTCACGCCATTCTTATAGAACCCGATATACAGAAATCGGTCATCGGAATCCAGGCCAATTACTGTCTGACTATCCGAAATTAATCTGAAGTTCTGCCGGTCATACAAATAAACCTTCGAATCGGCCATTAAAAAATAGTGTTGTTTATGCTTCTTCGCCCGTATTATACCTTTAAAAAGAAGCTCGCTCAGAAACACCTTCTCTTTTTTCCGTATAAGAAAAATTTTCTGAACATCATTCAGAGTAAGGGTTCGTTGAATCAGCAAATTAGTTCCGAAATCAAGAATGTAGCCGGCATCCGGCATTCCGTCCATTAAATCGGTCAGTTTCCCGGTCTTGCTAATGGCAATCGTTTTCTTTCCTATAGTACTGTAAATAATAGATCCATCAGGGTTTACATGAAGTGCCGTATTTCCGGTCTGATTGATCCCTATTGCTTTATCCAGCTCATTATTGAACTGATAAGAAAGCATTTCTCCATTCTTGTACACGCTGAGCCTGCCATTATAACCGATAAACCAAAGTCCCCCGTTGGAATCCTCCACTATACGGAAATTAACATTATCGCACAATCCATTATCTGTAGTGTAGGTCTTAAAACGAAATCCGTCATAACGCACTACTCCCCGATCTGTCAAAATCCACAACAAGCCCGATCTATCCTGATAGACCTGGTACGTTTCCGAACTGGGCAGACCATTCTCAATCCCAAAATGATTGTAATTGTATTCCCAGGAAATGTGATTTGACTGCGCAGGTATTTTCGCTATAAATCCAGCAAAAAAAAGCCCCCATAAAATGTACTTGATCAAAGTGAATGGATAAAGAATACGTTTGAATAGCAAATGTAACAGAATCTCCTAATTTTAGTCAAAATTAGTTAAAACCAAAACTAGTTAACCCCTTTAATAGTTAGCTTTGTTAACTATTAATAAGAGATGACCATACAAGAATGGCCCTTGGGCCGCTTTTTCAGTTTTTTAACGAAACAATACATCGGGAAACTAGCTCAACGGATGGAACACACTCCGGTGGAGCGTTATTATTTTCCTTTGTACTTAATCGGAAAGAACAACGGGCTTGCCTGTCAGCAGGAATTGGCCAATCAATTGCTAACGGACAAAGTTTCCCTTGTCCGCATCCTGGATGCCTTAGAATCAGACGGCTTTATTGAACGCAAAACAAATCCATGCGACCGAAGACAGCATTTGCTCAGTATCACTCCAAAAGCAGAACCCTGGATTCTTGAAATCGAAAAAGGGATCAAAGAAACAAATGATTATTTCTTTAGCTTATTGGACCCAGCTTTACACGCTAACTTTGAATTAATACTCACTGAACTCATTACAAAAACGCAGGAAATTCCGGCAGATCAATTTGAAATTTTCTATAATAAAAAGTAAAACCTATGATATTTAAACACTCACCATTTATACTCGCACTGGCACTTTTTTCACATTCGTGCGGGGAAGAAAAAGCAGATTTAAAGACACAAAAAGCTCCGATCGTTACAGTGGATGTTGTTCAACTAAAAGCCGGAGAGGTTGTTCGCTCCATTGCAAGTCCCGGATCAGTGATCCCAAACGAACAAGTGGATGTTTACT
>CAMPIU010000202.1 GCA_946886545.1 uncultured Flavobacteriales bacterium
ATTATGATTCTGTTCCTGGGACTACTGAACATTGGATATCTGGAATGGACACGAACCGGAATGCGGATCAATCTTTATGAGATCAGTTACAATTCACTGGATCAGAGGTTTGTCCCTAAACTGCTTTTGTTCGGCGCTATCAGTAATTCACTGGTTGGCCTGATCATTCATTATTTTGTAGATAAAGGACTTGGTAACATGACTGTTAACCTGGTGGCTAGTTCGATTCTTCTTGTCGGTTATTTTATTCATAAAGTATCGGGTCGCAGAAATCGACTGGATGCGATCAATAATTTAAGTCTGTATCTATCGCTACTGGTATTGTTCGTGCAGTTTTTCTATCTGCTATTCATAACCAATATTCACCCCTACCCAATCATGGCAATAACCCTAATTTCCAGTGCATTGCCATACATGCTGAACACCATTCGATCAATCATCATTATATGCCTGCTCGAGATCTTTGCTTCTGTCCTGATGCTAATCTGGATTGAAAATCCGGTCTATGACAGCGTTCTGTTCATTCTAACTATCGGCGTTTCTTCTGCGCTCACCATCATGGTAACCTATTTGAGAAATGATTCCCTGGAGAAGTTATTTTTCGTGAGTAATATTTTGAATAAAGGAAACATGATGGCTATCTCTTTTGATCAAAAGGGTATTATCACATATTGCAGCAAAAACCTGTCAACTTTACTCCATATCGATTCAAATATGATCGTGGGCAAGTCTCTTTCTACACTTAATCCAATTGTTGTTTCCGCTGAAATGCGGGAGTTTTCGCTGGGAGATGAATTTTCAGACGGAAAAATATTCCTGGTTCCGATGTATAACAAAAAAGGGGAAGTTGTTTGGATCGAATGGTCGTGCAAATATTTCTCAGACTCAGTTCGTGTGGTTATGGGACAAGATGTAACAGAAAAACTGACTCTGACAACCAATTATCAGTCACTGGTAGAAAATGCGCATGACATGATCTTCAATACAGATATTGATGGCAATTTCACTTATCTGAATGAAATGAGCAGCCGGACTTTTGGGTACAAGAACGAAAACCTGGTAGGAAAGGATTCTGTTACTATTGTTCACCCGGAATACCGTGATATTGTCAAAGATTTCTTCCGCAATCAGATCATTAACCGCATCCAAAATACTTACCTGGAATTTCCTATCCGCACCAAAGAAGGACGGATTATCTGGCTTGGTCAAAACGCATCCGTTGTATTTGAACCCGGTTCCCGGAAAAGGATTATCGGATTTACTGCTTTAGCAAGGGATATTACAGAAAAACGGGCAAATGAATTGCTGATCGAACAGCAAAATAAGGATATTACTTCCAGTATCAATTCGGCAAAACGTATTCAATACAGTTTGCTTCCGAAAGCTTCCGAGATCGGGAGTCATTTTGACGATTATTTTGTGATCTTCAAACCGAAAGATATCGTCAGCGGAGACTTTTACTGGACACACCGGATCGGAAACAAACTCATCCTTGTTCTCGCCGATTGTACCGGACATGGTGTTCCCGGAGCTTTCATGACCATTCTAGGGATCAATCTGCTGAATCAATTGGTTATCGAACGAAAAATCGATGACCCTGCAGAAATTCTGAACGGACTGAATAACGAGCTGCATAAATTACTGCATCATGGAACCAATACCCTGACCACAGAAGGGATGGATGCTTTGGTGACAGTCTTTGAAGATGATTCTATCGAATTTGCAACAAGCGGTGTTGCATTAATTCATATTCACGACGAAGATTTCATGCTCTACCGGTCTACCAAAAAGGAAACGGAAACAGAGTTAATGATTTATGAGAACAGAAAAATTTCACTGACAGAAAGTGATCAACTTTATTTGATTACCGATGGTTTTCAAAAACAATTCGGATCTATCCGGAACAAAAAGTTCTCTTTCAAACGCATCCGGGAACTCTTGGAAAAGATCAAGGTCGAATCCATGCCTTTGCAAAAGAAGTATTTTGAGAATGCCTGGTCTAATTGGTCTGAGGGTCATGAACAAACAGACGATATCACGATCATTGGCTTGAAAAAATACCGGTCGAAAAATTAAAGAATCAGCAATCAGGGTGATTTTCCTGTTAGTATCCACCTTGGTGAATTGCTAAATCACTCACGAAACAATCAGATCCCGTTTATTGTTCTTCTAACCAGATAACGCACAGGGAAGTATGCCGATAAAATACTTAAAACAACAACGGTCCCGAAAATAAACAGCACATCCTTCACTTGAAGAATGATTGGAAAGGCTTCTCCATTAGAGTTCGGCATCTGCAATAAACCATATTGGACCTGAAGCAGACAAACTCCGACTCCTAAGATTAATCCAATAACAATTCCTTTAAATGCAATCAAAATCCCTTCGAAAAAGAAGATCTGAAAAATAAATTGTTTCGTAGCACCGAAGCGCTCCATCGTTTCTATGTTCTCTTTTTTCTCAATGAACAGCATATTTAGTGACGCAACCAGGTTAAATGCTGCCAATACAAAAATGAAAAGAAGGATCAAAACCACAATCTTTTTTTCACTTTCACTGGTTTTGAAAATTAATTCATTCTTTTCAGCTGCCGTTTTGATCTGAAAGTTTTTTCCAAATCCAGCTACTAGTTCCGCTTTAACATTTTCGATGTTTTCTTTGCCTATGTGAAAATAAATGGCAGTTATATCAGTTCCATAATTCAACTGAACTTCTGCATAGGTGATCGGGACCAGCAAATCCGAAGCATTAACATCCTTGTTGTAATTCATCCTTCCCACCACTTTCAGGGGAGAAACTTTGAAAGGACTTTTCAACCGAGTCATGGAGGCATCCCTCAACGGAGTATATAAAATCAATTCTTCGTAGCCATCCAGTTCTGAAATATATCCGTCGATCTTATCCAGCAAACTGGCTCCGATTACAGCTGTAGGCTCCCCATTTTCTTCCAAATAAGGATAACCGTCAACCATGTGTTTATCTAGGTTGCAAGCTTTGACAAACGAATAATCGACGCCCACCATTCGGGCATTTACCCATTTTTTTCCATGTTTGATAATCACTGTTTCTTCAATGGCTTTAGACAATGAAATCACACCGGGGATTTTGCGTAGATCGCTTAGATTGACAGTGGTGGAATCAAATGTTTTACCTTCCAGTGAACGCATGGAAATTGCCGGATCATAATCGGAATACAACTTGGAAACCATTTGCTCAATCCCGTTAAAGGCAGACAAAATAATCACCAATGCAGCTGTAATAACTGCAATTCCAACAACCGAAATCCGTGTAATCCAATTTACAAGATTGCGTTGTTTCCTGGTATACCGTAGGTATCTTCTCGCTATGAAAAATGAAACCTTAATCTTTCAATAATTTATTAATGGTTTCAGCATAATCCAATGAATCGTCAATATAGAACAACAGCTCAGGTATCTTATGCATGTTTTTTAAACGCTTGCCAACCTCGCCACGAATTTTGCGTGAGTTTTGCTGGATATTCTCTAATACTTCCTTTTTATCGGGACCCGCAAAAACAGATAAATAAATCCGCGCCAAAGATAAATCAGAAGTAACTCTCACAATCGTCACACTTACCATTGCACCGAGGCAAATTTCACTTGCATTGCGTTGAAAATAAGTCGCTAATTCCTCTTGAATTACGCCCTCAATTCGGTTTTGTCTAATTGAACTCATACTGCAAAGTTAAGAATTGTAAACTCGTTCATACACAAAGGACAACAAAAACATATCTTTGTACTGCATGAAATCGATATTAGCATTCCACAAATACACATTTTCGTATAAAGCTCCGGCGATACTTACGATCGTGTACAACCTTCTTTTTGTGATATTCAATCTCTTATCCATGGTGTTGTTTATCCCATTCCTGCAACTGATATTCCAGCCGGATAAGATCACCAATTTCCCAAAACCGGTCTATCACGGAGGATTTATTGAATTTTTCAATTACTGCAAAGATTTATTCAATTACACCATGCAGGAAATGGTAAAAGAAGACCCGAAGGATGCGCTTTTCTTTGTCTGTATTTCTGTGCTTGCAGCATTTTTTCTTAAAAACCTAACGCGTTACGGTGCAATTTGGCACCAATCTCAATTGAGAATGGCTGTTGTTCGTGATGTGAAAGACAAAATATTCTCCAAAGCAATGAAACTTCCACTTTCATTTTATACGGAGGAACGAAAAGGTGACCTAATGTCGCGCATGAACAGCGATGTGGGAGAAATTGAAATTGCGGTTGTTGCCATTTTGGAATTGATCTACCGAGAACCTTTTGCGATTATCACAGCTGTCGGAGCATTGTTATATATCAGCCCGAAACTAACTCTCATTTCCTTTATCCTGCTTCCTGTCTCTGCTTTTGTAATTTCCAGGATCGGTAGAAGTTTGAAAAGAACTGCCAAACTTGGACAAGAGCAAAACGGGATTGTTTTTTCAACCATTGAAGAAGCGTTGGGGGGGATTAAAGTGATCAAAGCATTCAATGCCATTCCATTCATGATGGAGCGCTTCCGCAAAATCAACCTAAGACATCAGCAGTTGATCACACGTACTTTCCGCAAGAAAGATCTTTCGCCACCCCTCAACGAATTCTTAGGTGCAACGGTGATGATCTGCCTGGTTTGGTTCGGCGGTGTAATGATCCTGGACAAGGATGTAAACAGTCTGACAGGAGCCGAATTTATCACCTTCATCATTGTTTTTTCTCAATTGTTAAGACCAATCCAGGGAATTGCAACCGCTGTAGGTAATCTCAACAAGGCTGAAGCCTCCCGTGATCGGATCAACGCAATCCTTGATACGGATGAAAGTATTTATGAAGCAGTAAATCCAAAAAAGCTCGCAGGTTTAGAAAGGGATATACGCTTGGAAGGGGTTAGTTTCAAATACAAAGACGAATGGGTTTTGAAGAATATCAATTTTGATCTGCAACGCGGAAAAACAATTGCACTGGTTGGTGAGTCCGGAAGCGGGAAATCTACTATTGCAGATTTACTTCCGCGCTTTTATGATGTCAATGAGGGAGCTATTTACATTGATGACATCAACATCAAAGAATACGGTTTAGAAGATTTACACAAGAACATTGGAATCGTATCACAGGAATCCATTTTATTCAATGACACTGTTCGAAATAACATTGCTTTCGGAAGAGACGAGGCAACAATGGAACAAATTATTCAAGCTGCAAAAATTGCACATGCGCATTCTTTTATTGAACAATTGGAAAACGGATATGATACGGTAATCGGAGAACGCGGAAATAAACTTTCCGGAGGTCAGAAACAACGCTTGAGCATTGCCCGTGCTGTTTTGAAAGACCCGTCAATTCTTATTCTGGATGAAGCAACTTCTGCATTGGACACGGAAAGTGAACGCATTGTTCAGGGAGCATTGGATGAACTCATGAAAGACCGCACTTCGCTGATTATTGCTCATAGAATGAGTACGATCATCAACGCAGACGAAATCCTGGTATTATCAAAAGGTCAAATTATTGAACGTGGAAAACACCAGGATTTGATCGCATTGGGCGGCATCTATGCAAACCTTTGCGGACTCCAGGGAATCTTCAATTAATTTGTGATTTTTTCGCTGATAAATCATTGATCCCTACCGTTTAATCAGTATATTTCCATTTTGGTTCACTTTTTGTATTTAAGCAAACAACTATTCCATTTAAGGAACGTTATTTACTATATGAAGCTAATTTGGATAATAGCACTTCTTTTTCCTTTTTCCCTGATGAGTCAATTGGTCACATCACCGCAAAGTGCTGCTTCTTTGGTTCAAAACACACTTCTCGGACCAGGTGTTACTGTTTCAAATATTAGCTACTCCGGAGCATCTGGTACAATTGGAAA
>CAMPIU010000203.1 GCA_946886545.1 uncultured Flavobacteriales bacterium
CAAAAACACTCGACTAGTCGTCGGCAGCGTAGATGTGTATAAGAGACAGCCACCACAAAGTGAAAAAGCCATTCGCTAGGAATGGCCTTTTTCTACTTTCGTGGTGGAGTCGGAGGGGTTCGAACCCTCGTCCAAACAATGGTTCCGAATGTCTTCTACATGCTTATTTTTTGATTAATTGTCGGGATGAATTCGGACAAAAACACCCAAGATCCAACCGTAGCTTCTGAGATCTCACACCTTGCGCGAAGCTCGCTCAGTGCCAGATTTTCTAAAATGATTCCCCTTGGCCTGCTGATCGAAAATCAGAATCGTGCAGAGGAGAAACTTGTCCGTGTACTAAACTTCCACTGGATTAAGCCGAATTTACCTAGTAAATTAAGCAGCAAGTGCGTATGACGTATTGTCAATTATTGTTCGCAGCAAGATATTTAAGAGCTTCACTACAACGCTCTGCATGCTTCCCACCGAAATCTCGATTGCTGTCAAATCCAATGTCGACCCCAGTTGTAACTATGCAAAGGTACTAAAAAAACGAATCTTTAAGCCATAAAAAAATCCGCATTAGCGGATTTTATGTTTTTTTCTATTCTTCTTCGTCGTCTTCTTTATCATCATCCCAATCGTCTTCATCGTCGTAGTCTTCATCAGAGTCATCATCGCTGTTTACAAGGTATTTGCGGTAGTCTTCTTCTTCATCTTCTTCGCCGTTTCTTCCGAACAAGTCCAATTCTTCATCGGATAGATCTTCATCATTCAAAAATTGATTGTCTTTTCCGCTTTTGCGGTAAGCTTCCATTTTGGTTTTTTTCGGAGCATCTTTCCCTCCGCGAACGTCTTTTTCTTTCTTGCGTTCAACCTTCATCGGATTTACTTCGTCGGGATTGAAAATCTTGCCGGGTTTCGTATCATCCAGCTTTTTGTATTCAGTCTTTAAGTCGGAAACTGAATTTCTTTCTTCTCTGGGACGATCACTTCTAAAAGGTCTGTCAGCCGGGCGAGTGGAATCGCCGGATGGTTTACTTCCCGAAGAGCGGTCATCTGCTTTTTTAACGGCTATGTTTCGTCCGTTAATTGCATAGTTGTCTAAAGCTTCAATTGCTTGATCAGCTTCTGATTCATCAGCCATTTCAACAAAAGCAAAACCTCTCGGTTTGCCTGTTTCACGGTCTTTTGCAATGGTAACACGATTTACACGACCGTGTTCTTCAAAAAGGGATTTCAACTGTTCTTCTGTTGTGTTGAAATCGAGTTTTGCCACAAAAATACTTGTCATCGGAATTTAAATATTCTCTTTGTGCCTCACATGAGGCGTTTGTTTTGAACGAAGATATATAAATTTTCAAATCCACAAAACTTTGAGGGAGATTTCTATCAAACCAATTAGTTAATGGTGTCTCCAACTGTTTTAATGAACGGAAATTCAATAGTCAATTTACTTGTTTTTTAGCAGATCACGAATCTCCATTAACAGCTTTTCCTCATTAGAAGGTTCTGCCGGTGGAGCGGGAGTTTCATCTTCTTTCTTTTTGCGTAAAGTCATGGCTCTATTCATCAATTTAACCACAAGGAACAAACAGAATGCAATCACCAGGAAATTGATCACTTTTGCCAGAAACGCACCGTATAAAATACCACCTTCAACTACTTCTTTTCCATCTTTTATAACAACGGTTCCAAAAGCCTTCAATTCAGCAATGTTGTCTACGTGAGCAGCTTTTAATGCCGGATTCAATAGGGCGGGAGTAATGATATCGGTAACCAATGAGTTAATAATTGCACCGAATGCAGCTCCTAAAATGACTGCGACCGCTAAATCGACCACGTTTCCGCGCATAATAAATGCCTTGAATTCTTTTAACATAGCTCTTAATTTGAAGTATATCCAAATATACAAGAAAGAATGAGAAACAGAATAAGGAAAAGATGAGATCTAAACAGAATGACGGTTTTATTCCTCATTCTTGTTCTCATTTTCATTCTGATTCTATGCAAGAAAACACTTAGAAATGGTTCGTATGAATTCTCACGGAAATCCCTATAATCTGCGTGTAAAAAAAATCACGCAGATTGGATAGATTAGCGCAGAATGGTTTGACTAAGACTGAAAAGGAATGCGTTGTTGAATGGAGCGGGATAAGGTAATCTCATCGGCATATTGGATCTCTGAACCAACAGCAATTCCGCGGGAAAGAGTGGTGATCTGAACATCGGAAGCATGTAGCTTTTTATACAGGAAGAAATTGGTTGTGTCACCTTCCATAGTGGGACTTAATGCAAGAATGATCTCATCTGCTTGTCCGGCCATACATTTATCAACTAAGGGCTGAATAAACAGGTCATTCGGTCCGATTCCGTCCATCGGGGAAATGATTCCACCCAATACATGATAAATTCCCAGATAGGTCCCGGTGCTTTCAATTGCCATTACGTCGCGGATATCTTCCACAACACAGATCAGGCGGTGATTACGCTTTTCATTGGAACAAATAGAGCAAATCGGAGTGTCTGAGATATTTCCGCAGGAGGAACAGCTTTGAACATGTGTTTTGAGTTGCTGCAGCACATCTCCGAAACGCTCCAGTTCTTCCGGATTCCGCTTTAATAAATTCAGTACCAAACGCAAAGCAGTCCTTTTTCCAATACCTGGTAAGGAACTAAATTGCTCTACTGCTTCTTCAACATATTTTGATGGGATATTCATCGCTCCAAAAGTAAGGATTTTAGCTCGTTTCTGTGTTCTTAGGATGAATCTCAATCACTTTTAGCTTTCTATACTTGTGTTTTCTGGCTTGAAGCAGTACTTTCGCGATGTGGAATTAATAGAATTTGATTTTTTAGGTTTACATCTACAGGAACCGATGGCCCTCCTTTTTAATTGGATAATTGCGGGCTTTTGTTTTTATGCTTTCAGCAAACTGGGGAAATTCAGGAGTGAAGCGAACTTCTATTGGCGGCTTTTTTATCTGACATTTGGGATTTCTACCGTTTTTGGTGGTTTGGGACATTTATTCTTTCAATACACCGGTTTTCCTGGTAAGTATCCGTGTTGGATTCTGGGCTGTATAGCGAATGGCTTTGCAGCAATGGGAATGCTTCATTTTAAAGGGATTTCAGAACCGAAAAAGATCGCTTTCCAGTTGATCTGGATCAAATGTGTGGTATTGTGCAGTGCCTCCATCATCACCAATAAATTCATTTTTGTGGCTGTTGACGCAATAGTTACTTATATCGGTTACACAGGAGTATATGCTTATATTTTGATGAAGCGCACAGAAAAAGCCGCATTTTTGAAGAATATGATTATTGCGGTAGTGGTTTTAACTCCTTCTGCATTTATATTTGGCTTGAAAATAAATATCCACCAGTGGTTGAATAAGGATGACTTGAGTCATCTTTTAATGATTGTCACGATTTATTATTTTTATCGTGGGTTAAAAGAGTGGGGGGAACAAACTACCCTGCAAGCGGAACATGGCTAAGAATGAAGTAAATATTAAGAATAAACGCGCCCGGTTTGAATTTCAGTTAGATGAAGTTTTTACCGCAGGAATGGTCTTGTCCGGTACTGAGATAAAAAGTATCCGAAATGGGAAAGCGAGTATTTTGGAAGCTTATTGTATTGTCGAAAACGGACAGGCATTTATCCGCAACATGCACGTTTCACCCTACGAGAACGGTTCGTTCTACAATCACATGGCACGTTCCGACAGAAAGTTATTGCTCAATAAAAAAGAGATCAAAAAGTTGGAGAAGTGGGTGAAGACCAAGGGAAATACCATTGTTCCATTGAAATTGTTCTTATCAGAAAAAGGTTGGTTGAAATTGGAGCTGGCAACTGGTGTGGGTAAGAAATTACACGATAAGCGTCATGACCTGAAAGAAAAAGACGACAAACGTGATATGGCCCGCGCTATGAAGCGATAAGCTACAAAAATCCGAGACTTAATAAGTGAATAATTCGTTCCTGTGTAAGCAGGATGTAGACTGCTATTGTTCCAATTCCCCAAAAAGAAAGATGGTATAGGAAAACAAAGCTCAGTGTTTTTTTGCGTCTCAAATAGGGGTAAAGCGGAAGCAGGAAAAGGAGAATAAGTCCGAAGCGGATGCTCCCGATGTGAAAATCAAAGGCAG
Organism: uncultured Flavobacteriales bacterium; assembly: GCA_946886545.1. Next base: position 4,135 of record CAMPIU010000203.1, read on the forward strand.
TGCGGTATCTCACAAAATCATCCGAAGAAATCATCTTAACCGGCGTGTGCAGAAACCAGGTCGTTTCGAGAATGACTTCAGGATAGGTGTAACTCCAGGCATATATGTTGTTCTGGACATAGTATTTCCCTTTTTTTTGAAGCTCGATACTCGTGATATTACTTTTGATAATTCCATTGTTGAGTGACTTGGAAAAACCGACCAGTACATCTTTTTCATAATGAAAGGGCAGGAAATATTCTGTCGACATAGCCAAAGCAAGTACCAGGGAGATTCGCATAATGTATTTGTAGATACTCCAGCGCATTCCGGTTGTCAGTGAAAGAAAATAGAGGTTATTATCCTTTGCCTGCTGCATTTTTTGGCGTTCATACCGCATTTTTGCCACCCGCATGCGTTCCAAACGTTCTTCTTCCGATTCTTTTCCGGTTCTTCTGGATTCTCTTTTTTCTGCCTGGTCTTCTTTGTAATCGGGATTCAGAAGAATTTCTACGGCCTTTCCTAATTTGATAAATACTTCGTGAGCCAAGGGGTCCGGATTTACATCCGGATGAAGGCGCAGGGCCAGTTTTTTGTACTGCTTTCGAATTTCCGCTTCGCTGGAGCCGGAAGGTATTCCTAGTAAACGAAAACATTCTGCCCTGGTCATTACAAAATGGAGTTTAAAGTTTCTTTCCGTCGGATTTTCCCGTTTTCTGTTTTGAGAATAGGATAAACCACTTGTCGTTTGGGAGCTGCATATTTACCAAATTTTCCCTGAATAAATGTCCGGATCTCTCCGAATTTTTCATCCGGAAGTGCTTTTTCAAGAATTAAAACAGAAGCTTCTCCGAGTGTTTCATGCGGAAGTCCGCCAATAATAAAAGGAACTTCAATGAATTGATCGATTGCTTGTTCGATAGTTTCAGGATGGATTTTGATGCCACCGCTGTTTATTACAAAATCAGCCCTGCCCAACCATTCAAAATGTTTTGAATCAATTAAACGGACAAGATCATTGGTTAGCATGCGTTCAATTCCCAGTTTGGAGTCTGTGATTACCAAACAATCATCAGAGATTTCCAGTTCAACTCCTTCCAGGGCTTCGTAAACCGGAGTTCCCATTTTTCGTAATGCAATGTGTGAAACTGTTTCAGTCATTCCAAAACCGATGTAAACACTTGGTGTTACAGATAGAAGTTTTTTTTCCAATTCTATGGAAAGTCCCATTCCTCCGAGTAATACCTGGCCAAAGAGATCCAGTTTCTCCGGAGTTTCTTCCAAAATGCGTTTTACCTGATAAGGAACCAGGGAAATAAACGAATAATGAGATTCACTGCTTAAATCACTTACCGGATTGGCGCTTGGTTCGATAACCTCAATAGAATAATTGCCTGTCAATGCGCGGATCAGCATCATTTTTCCACCGATAGTGTTTGGGGATAAGGACATCAATACCTTCGAGTTCACATCCAGTCCAAAAAATGAATTACTTCGTTTTGCTGAAGCTCCCAATTGTTCCCTTTTCAATGTGATGGTTTTGGGTGTTCCAGTTGAACCGCTTGTTTTTACTGTGTAATCAACAGATTTTCCGTTCCACAATTCAATGACAGCCCGAATTTCTTTTTGCGTTTCTGCGGAACAATTGGTGTAATTTACTTCAAAAGCCATTTTTTAATTGAGAATTGAAAACTGTCTCTTATACACATCTGAGCTGCCGACGACTAGTCGAGTGTTTGTGTGGGGGGGGGGGGGGGGGTGTGTGTGTGG
>CAMPIU010000204.1 GCA_946886545.1 uncultured Flavobacteriales bacterium
ATGTGGGTGGTGCCGGTGGTGCTTCCACTATCACACAGCAGCTTGCAAAACAATTGTATACGCTTCAATTGCGTGAGCGCCGGGAACTGGCAAGAGCAAACGGCGAAGATGTTGAATCCGGCTCTTCAGGAAGAATCGGAAGAATGTGGAACCGTTTGAATGAGAAAGCAAGGGAAAATATCATCGCAACCCGTTTGGAAGCTCGCTTTACAAAAGAAGAAATCATCACAATGTATCTGAATCAGTTTGATTTCTTATACAATGCCGTGGGTATTTCCAACGCGTCCAAAGTATATTTCAATAAGAAACCCAGTCAATTATCAAAAGAAGAGGCTGCAATGCTGGTAGGAATGTGTAAAAATCCTGCCTTATACAATCCGTATACTTTCAAGATTAAAAATTACCGCCTTTCATTGGCTCGAAATAAAGGTGTTAGTCCCGGTTCCATTACTGCTGCAGAAATTGCAGATGCGCGGGCTTCCGATAGTCTTCGTGCATTGACAAGACGCAACCAGGTTTTGATGCAATGGCTGAAAAACTCAAATGAAGAGAATGAAGCATTACGCCAAAAATTGACTCAGGAAGAATATGATCGTTTGAGTAAAAAACCCTTGATCACGAACTACCAGATCGTAGATCACAAGCGTGGAATTGCTCCTTATTTCAGAGAATCCCTGCGCAATGAGGTAACTGAACTATTGAATTCAAAAAAAGAAGACGGTTCGTTGGTTTACAAACGCGAAGACGGGCTTCCGTATGACATTTACAGAGATGGCTTACGCATTTACACAACCTTGAATGCCGATATGCAGGAACATGCAGAATATGCCTTGGAAAGACATTTAAAGGAGACATTACAGCCGCAATTTGACAGAAACAACAAATCTGCAAAGAACTGGCCTTTTTCCAATACCCTTTCTGAAGACCAGGTAAACAGTATTTTGAGATCTTCCATGCACCGTTCTGATCGTTACCGTACGCTTTCTGAAGCAGGTCTGTCGGAGGAAGAGATCAAACGTGTGTTCAATGAACCGGTCCAAATGAGAGTATTCAGCTGGAGGGGTGAACGCGATACTATTATGAGTCCGATGGATTCCATCCGATATTACAAATCGTTTTTACAGGCAGGATTAATCTCCATAGAACCAAGCACCGGTTTTGTTAAAGCCTGGGTAGGTGGAGCAAACATTGATCATTTTGCTTACGATCACGTAAAACTGGGTAAACGACAAGTCGGATCTACCATCAAGCCATTCGTATATGCCGCTGGAATTACCATGAATGTGGTGAAACCAGGTTTGGTAGTGCCAAACATTCCTTACTGCGTGGATCTGTATGATCCGAATGGAAACCCGGACGGGCAATGGTGTCCTCGAAATTCAGACGGCAGTGGGAACGGTGGAACAATTTCAATAATGAAAGGACTTGCTCTCTCTAAAAACAACATTGCGGTTTATATTATGAAGCAAATGGGTGCTTTGGCCGGACCAAAAACGGTGGCAAAATTGATGCGTGATATGGACATCGAACTACTCGACCGGGATGTAGTTCCGGCCATGTGTCTCGGATCAATGGATTTGTCACTTTATGAACTGGTGGGTGCCCAGGCAACCTTTGTGAACAAAGGGATTTTCAACAAACCAACCAGTATTTTGCGGATTGAAGACCGCTCAGGACATGTTATCTACAGTGCAAAAACTGTTTCGAAAGAAGCCATGAACGAAAACGTGGCATATACGATCCTGAAAATGATGAGAGGCGTTGTTCAGGGAGGTACAGCAAGCAGATTGCGCGGTGGTTCCGATTATGGAAATATCCCCTACCCGACAGCTGGAAAAACAGGAACTACTCAAAACAATTCGGATGGATGGTTTGTAGGTCTGACACCGGATCTGGCAACAGGTGTGTGGGTTGGAGCAGAAGACCGCGGAGTACGCTTCAGAAGTACGGACCAGGGTCAGGGAGCACGAACAGCACTTCCTATTTACGGATATTACATGAACAAAGTTTATAAAGATCCGAAAATTGCCATATCGACAACAGATTTTGAAGCCCCTCGGAATTTTGATAATTCGGTCTTCAATTTAACCGGAGTAGAAATCGATCCGGAAGTTTCCGACTCAACAACTACCATTGTGGATCAAATACAAATGTGATAGAAAATCATGAATAAAGTTGTAAAAAACGTTGAAGAAGCCTTAGCGGGTATCGAAGATAACATGACCTTGATGGTTGGCGGGTTCGGACTATGCGGAATCCCGGAGAACTCCATTGCACAACTAGTGAAAAAGGGCACAAAAGGCCTGACTTGTATTTCCAATAATGCAGGAGTAGATGATTTTGGACTGGGTTTGTTACTACAGAACAAGCAAGTCAAAAAGATGATCTCGTCTTATGTAGGTGAAAACGAAGAGTTCGAACGCCAAATGCTTTCAGGCGAATTGGAAGTGGATCTGATTCCACAAGGTTCTTTAGCAGAACGCTGCAGAGCAGGTGGCGCAGGAATCCCGATGTTCTTTACTCCAGCCGGATATGGAACCGAAGTAGCCGAAGGAAAAGAAGTCCGTGTTTTTGATGGAAAGCCTCACATTCTTGAAAGTGCACTAACAGCAGATTTTGCAATCGTTAAGGCATGGAAAGGTGATACGGAAGGAAATCTGATTTATAAGGCAACAGCCCGCAATTTCAACCCGATGATGGCAATGGCAGGAAAGATCACCATTGCAGAAGTAGAAGAATTGGTTCCGGCAGGAGAATTGGACCCGAATTTTATTCACACTCCTGGAATTTTTGTTCAGCGGATTTTCCAGGGAGAAAAGTTTGAAAAACGCATTGAACAACGTACCGTTCGAACAAGATAAAATGACATTCTTCCGATTAGATAATAAGTGGCTTATATGGCCACTTTTTCTTTTTCTGAGGGGCTCATAAGATCCTGCCGAGTCATAAATTCAGTCACAAGCCTTTAAAAATAGTTGTCGTAACCGAAAAGTTCAAATAACTTAGTAACCCAGAATAAATTAGACCATTTTGCTTCAAAAAAACTCCAACATACAAATTACAACCTGGATCCTGTTTTTGGGTTTGTTGATTTATGCTATTCTTAGGGCCTGGATCGTAGAACCTATTCACGATGAAGTTGCTACCTATTTTCATTACATCGAAACAGGAGAAATCAAAGGTGGCCGTTCTTTAATGGATGCCAATAACCATTTACTGAACAGTTGGCTGGGAAATTTTTCCTATCGCTGGTTCGGAGAACATTTTTTCCTTTTCAGGGTTCCTGCCATTCTTTGTTTCTGTCTCTATTTTTGGTCAAGCAGAAAATTAACACGCAACCTGAATTCCGGACTTTGGGGGGAACTTTGTTTCGTGGCATTAAACACCATTCCATGGATCTTTGATTATTTCAGCTACACAAGAGGTTACGGTCTGGCCATTGGTTTTTTCATGGCTGCTTTGTTGCAATTATCCTTATGGCTGAAAGAAAAACACACGGGTCATTTAATCTTGCTGCTTTTATTTCTTTACCTGGCGGTACTTTCCAATCTTACTTATCTCATCACCAGTTTGATCATTGTCAGTTATGCAATTTTAATGACTCTGATTCATGCGAAAAAGATCGGAATTAAAGCCCTGGTCTTTCACACCTTTTTAATCATTGTATTCTGCTTCGCACTCATTCCACTGATTGAATTCAGTTTTGCACTGAAAGAAGCCGGTGCTTTGTATTACGGAAGCCTGGACGGTCTTTGGTGGGTTACGGGAAAAACACTTTCGAGATACATTCTGTTTTACGACGCGAATTGGCTTCGCATCGTTTATGTTCTGATCGGATTAACTGGAGCGATCATCCTGTTTCTTCAATGGAAAAAAGAATCCTTGCTGCAATTCATGAGCAGTACTTCTTTTTGGTTGTGCTTGCTTATCGGCGGAAATATTTTAGCCATTCTTTTCCTGGCAAAGGTCATGAAGGTAAACTACCCGGAAGATCGTGCAGCCATGTACCTGATTCCTTTAAGTATCCTGGCTTTAACAACACTTTTCAGTCAGAATAAGATTTCAAAATACTTCTTGTTTGTTCTCCTTTTCTTCCCGGTAAGTTTTCTTTTCAAATTGAATTTGAATACCTCCATTTTTTCACCGGATGACCGCATGAGCAAGGAATTTTATGAAAGTGCCATGAAAGATCTGAAACCAGATCAAACCGTCAGTATTTATCCTATCATGCAGTTGACGTATTCTTATTTTGAACGCACCAATCCATCTCATCAAACAAAGCACATAGCAACCGTACAGAAGGATTTTCTCCCAAGCAGTGATCTCATTTTAACCAAAACAACCTGGTTATTCCCAAAAGATGACATCAGTGCTTATAAAGTGGTAGCAAGAGATCCTGCGAGTACTTACATCGCCCTGAGAAGAAAAACGCCCTTTAAACAAGTTCATTTGTTTGATTCGGTAGGAAAAACAAGGCAATCAGATGAAGAATATATTTTGTTTTACGACGGACCGATCCGCCCGGAATGGAGAAAAAAAGGAATCCAGATCAATCTGAAGGGAAGTTTAAAAACAGATAAGGAACTGAACGATTTTAATGCCGTAGTTGCAACTAATGATTCCACCGACAAGAATCTGAGATACGAGTATCAAAACCTTCGCTGGTATGTCGGTGAGAACGCACAGCAGTTTAAATTGAACTATCCGTATGCCGCAAAACATTTTCTCAACGAAGAATCCCGATTGATTATTTATATTTGGAACCCGGAAAGAAAGCATTTCAAGCTTACGAATCCGACAATTCAGATTATTGAGTTAAAATAATACATATGGCACTAGATAAAAACGGAATAGCAAAACGAATTGCACAGGAACTACAAGATGGTTGGTATGTGAATTTGGGAATTGGTATTCCAACACTTGTCGCTAATTACATTCCGGAAGGTATTGAGGTTGAATTCCAATCTGAAAACGGAATTCTTGGCATGGGACCTTTTCCATTTGAAGGAGAAGAAGATCCGGATCTGATCAATGCAGGAAAACAAACGGTTACTTTACGACCCGGAGCTTCCATTTTTGATTCAGCTACTTCATTTGCAATGATCCGCGGGAAACATGTGCAATTAACAGTTCTCGGTGCAATGGAAGTTTCACAAAACGGTGATATTGCCAACTGGAAAATCCCGGGTAAAATGGTAAAAGGGATGGGTGGAGCTATGGATTTGGTAGCTTCTGCTGAAAACATCATTGTTGCCATGATGCACTCGAATAAAGCCGGCGAATCGAAAATATTGAAAGCATGTACCCTGCCACTTACCGGCGTAGGTTGTGTTAAAAAAGTAGTGACCGAATTGGCCGTATTGGAAATTAAAGACAACAAATTTCATTTGATCGAACGCGCTCCGGGAGTTAGTGTTGAAGAAATTATTTCCAAAACAGAAGGAGATTTAGTTGTCCCGGACTTTGTTCCCGAAATGAACATTTAATAAAATCCCCATTTTTACGTTATCCAAACATGATTCAAAAGTTATCTATTCTTATACCGGCATACAACGAGGGGCCAACCATCCACCTGATTCTTGATAAGATCAAAAAGGTGAAGCTGGAAAACGATATTCATAAAGAATTGGTAATCGTGAATGACTGTTCTAAGGATAATACTGTTGAACGCATTGAAGCTTACATGGCCGCAAACCCGGAAATGGATATTCGCTTGTTTTCTCAACCTTTCAACCAGGGAAAAGGTGCAGCTATCAATCGTGCAATCCAGGAATCTACCGGCGAATACATTATCATCCAGGACGCTGACCTCGAATACGATCCCGAAGAATACAACTTATTGCTAAAACC
>CAMPIU010000205.1 GCA_946886545.1 uncultured Flavobacteriales bacterium
TGCATCTACGTCAATTCCGGGAGTCAGATCAATTTTTTTCTTGGCCATTTCATAATTCGGGTATGAAGCTCTAAGTGCTGTCATACTCATTTTTTTATGTGCCAAATGCGATAAAAACAAGGCTATCCCTACCAAGGAATCTCTTCCGTAATGTAATTCAGGATAGATAATTCCACCGTTTCCTTCTCCACCGATCACTGCATTGGTTTCTTTCATTTTCACCACTACATTTACTTCTCCTACTGCGGAGGCATGGTAAGTACATCCCACTTCTTCCGTAATGTCTCTTAATGCTCTTGTGGAACTCAAATTGGAAACAGTTGCTCCTTTTCTCTTGGAAAGAATGTATTCCGAAACTGCAACCAGTGTATATTCTTCTCCGAACATAGATCCGTCCTCATTCACCAAAGCCAGGCGATCCACATCAGGATCAACCGTGATTCCCAGGTGAGCGCCTTCAGAAACTACCCGCGAGGACAATTCTGTCAGGTGTTCTTTTAAAGGTTCCGGATTGTGTGGAAAATGACCGGTCGGATCACAATACATTTCTACAACATCTGTCACTCCGAGCTTACGAAGTAATTGTGGAACCGAAATTCCTCCGGTTGAATTTACCGCATCGATTACTACTTTGAAATTGGCGTTTTTAATTGCCGGAATATCTACATCTGACAACTTACAGATGGCTTCAATGTGTCGTTCGATTGCTTCTGAATCGGTGCTTACTTTCCCAAGTTCGTCTACTTCTGCAAACACAAAGCTTCCATCCGTTGCAATTTTCAAAAGTAATTCTCCCTCAGCACCTGAAATAAATTCTCCTTTACTGTTCAACAGCTTCAATGCATTCCATTGTTTCGGATTGTGGGAAGCTGTCAAAATAATTCCTCCGCTGGCTTTGTGATAAGGAACTGCCATTTCAACCGTAGGAGTCGTAGACAATCCAAGGTCGATCACTTCAATTCCCAATCCGACCAAAGTTTGAATCACCAATGTTGCGATCATTTCTCCCGAAAGTCGCGCATCTCTTCCAACCACTACTTTTAATCTGTCCGTATCTGAAACTGATTTTAACCATGTTCCGTAAGCCGCAGCAAACTGAACAGCATCAATAGGAGTTAAATTATCTCCGGGAGAACCACCTATAGTCCCTCTGATTCCTGAAATAGATTTGATTAATGTCATCTTACTTAGATTTATAGAGTCAAGAGACAAGACTAAAAGACCAATCTGTCTTGACTCTTGTTTCTCTTAGTCTTAATGTCTATTCTTTAGTTCAATCATTCTCAACACCGTCACAGCAGCTTCCACACCTTTATTCCCGTGTTTTCCACCTGCGCGGTCAATTGATTGCTGTTCCGTATTGTCCGTCAATAAACAAAACCCGATTGGTTTGTTGTATTTTAAAGTTACATCAACTATTCCCTGCGTTGTCCCTGAACAAACAAAATCAAAGTGTCTTGTTTCTCCCTGGATCACTACGCCGATGGCAATAACCCCGTCAATTCGTTCGTCCTGGGCAAACCATTGAGCACCCAAAGGGAGTTCAAACGCACCGGGAACCTGTTTGATATGAATGTTTGATTCTTTTACACCCGACCCAAGCAATGTTTCCATTGCTCCTTCCAATAGCTTGGAAGTGATATGACCGTTCCATTCAGAAACAACAATGCCGATTGAAAAATCGGCACCGTTTGGAATTGTATCTTTATCGAACGCTGATAAGTTTTTTAAACTTGTAGCCACGTTTCTAAATTATTTATTGGATACTCTGGCAATATATTTGTCAATCGTTTTTTGTTGACCGAACATATAGTAATCCTGATTAATTCTTTCGTAAAGTTCTTTTGCTTTCGCGTAGTCTTTGATCTCTTCTGCTACCTGACCTGCCTTGAACAGATAAGTCGGTGTTGTCCATTCATTTTCATTAACATCCGCAGCATCTTCATACATCTCTAATGCGTCTTTGAATTTACCCATTTCACTGTAGCAGTCACCTTGTAAACCAAGAGCCATTGCAGGTCCGTATGTGTCTTTCAAAGAAACACCTTCCAATAACTTCAAAGCTTTTTTGAAATCTCCTTTAGCCATATACTGGCGAGCTAAAGTAAACTCAGCAACTTCTCCACCCTCGTATCCGTCATTTTTCTTAACAAATGGTTCCAATTCGGCAATTGCTGCATCTACAGAATCTTTCGCCGCTAAGTTCAACCCTCTGTAATAACCTTCATTTGCTTTTTGGTTATTTGGAGCGTAAACAAATTGTTTGTAAAGGATGTATCCGAGAATCCCAACAATTAATCCAATCACCACAGCGGTGATCAAACGAAGTTTTTTATTCTCTTTGAATTGACGTTTAATATCGTTAAAACTGGTAGTTCCTGCCATTTGAAAATTTATTTAAGCGTTGCAAAAATAATCTTTTTTTCGAATCACGGATTGAAACTTATTAAAAGGTGAATGTGAAGAAGGATTTTTTTGAAATTATCAGCTCAGCAAACAGGTAATTATTCCCACCTTTAAAGCATGAATCAAACATAATTGAAGCATTAATAAAGCATAGATGAAGCATAGATATAGTTACGTTTGTATATGTTTTTAACACCTCCTAAATATATTTAACTCTCCGTTGGCGCGAGGCTCTGGCTCGTGCCACCTATTTCTTTTAAGTCTTCCTACAGCTTTATTGTCCTAATATCTGAATACTTGTCCCGACTTCGGGATCCTAAATCCAAATAGCTATTGCCTGATGTTTAATTAACAAAAAAGCATACCTTTGCAACGTTTTAGGTTCGATTGTAAAATTTACAAAACGATAATAGGGAATTCGGTGAGAATCCGAGACTGTATCTGCAGCTGTAACTCTTATCAAACGGTCTTCATGAAATCCACTGTCCGTCAACTGACGGATGGGAAGGAGAAGTAACCGGGGAGAAGTCAGAATACCTGCCTTGAACATGATTGAATGAAGACTTCAGATTAAAGTCGGGTTCGAAATGAGGGAGCTTTTCTCTCAGTTTGTTCTTATCTCTGATTTTTTCATTTGCTTTTTTTAATTAATTTCTAAATGCTTAAAGGCAATGAAAAAAATGTTACTCGCAGTTAGTGTGTTCTGCATCCAATTCACACAAGCACAAACGGTCGTTACTTTTGACGACTTAACCTTAGCTCCCAACTCTCATTGGGACGGTTCTGATTCTACTTTCGGGTTCACATCAGGCGGAGTTTATTTCGAAAATTCCTATAATTTTGATTGGGACTACTGGTCCGGTGGATTCATCTACTCTAGCTCAACAGATGTAACTACTGCCGGATACACTAATGACTTCTCAGCTTATACAGGAACCGGTGGGAACTCAAGTCAAAACTATGCTGTGAATTATGGCGGCGGAATTGATTTCGGAACTGAAAAAGCACTGGCAAGCATCCAGATTACCAATACAACTTATGCTGCACTTTCCATGTTAAATGGCGATGCTTTCGGAAAAGTATTTGGTTCTCCTAATGACGCTCAAGGCAATCCGGATGGAACAAACGGGGAAGATTGGTTTCGTTTGCTAATCATTGGAAAGGATGCTCAAAGCAATACAACGGATACGGTCATTTTCTATTTGGCTGATTACCGCTTTGTTGACAATATGCAGGATTACATCATAAACACATGGGAAACTGTTGATTTAACTCCGCTTGGAGAAGTTCAATTCTTAGAATTCGAATTACAATCTACAGATCAAGGTTCTTTTGGAATAAATACTCCGGCTTATTTTGCTTTGGACAACATTTCTTACGGAACAGCTTCGCTTAACAAATTAAGTATTGCAAACCAGGAAGTATATCCAAATCCGTCTACAGGTAAATTCACAGTGAAATCTGAAGGTGGTCTAATCAATGTCTATGCTTTATCCGGTGAACTTATATTAAGTCAAACAACTCTTGGAGTTCAGGAGATTGATCTGAGCAAAGTTCAGTCAGGAACATATATTATTGAAACAAGTACTCCTGAGGGAATTGCAAGAACACGTATTAGTAAGATTAATTGATTTTTCGTTTTACCATACCAACCCTGTTGATTATGACCTCTTGTCCTGTTTTGGGGCAAGAGGTTAAACCAATTGAAGAAGTTGTTATTTCTCCGGTTAACGACCGCGAAAACAGTATCCGGATCGAATTATCGAAAGATAAAATTCAAAACAAACTTGCCAGTGACCTGGGACAAATCTTAAGCTTACTTCCCGGCCTTCAAGTCAAAAACTACGGAGATGTCGGCGGATTAAAAACTGTCAGTTTCCGGAGCTTGGGTGCAGGACATACGGCATTGGTTCAGGATTATTCTTCTGTTTCCACTACTCAAAGCGGTCAGGCAGATTTAAGTTCTTTTCCTGTTGATTTTATAGAACAATTGGAACTGATCGCACTTTCCCCTACCCGGACACAGATTCCGATCCATGCAAAACTGGCCGGAGTGGTAGTGAATGTCGAATCTGTTCATGCTTATGTTGGTACAAACGTGCGAAACCTTATTCTGGGCTTACAGGCAGGATCCTTTGATCAGTATGAAGGTTACCTGATGCTTCAGAAAAGATCGCCGAAATGGGCAGGAACTTTAAGCGGGAAAATCCGGTCTTACGGTGGTTCTTACCCTTATACTTACCTGAACGGAAATACACGCATTGAAGATCGGCGGAAAAACAACAGTTTATTGGAGTACTTCGGCACTGCTTCCATCCGGTTTTCTCCAACAAAAAATCACCAGTTTCAACTTCGCATTTCTGGAAACGAATATAAAAAAGACCTGGCCGGCGCTGTGATCTTTTATAACAGCAACACTGCCCAGTATTTAAATGGCTATGGTCTCAATGGTTCTCTGAATCACAGGTATTCAAAGAATAAATGGGATGTATTCTCTTCTGTGAACTATCAAAAAAACAACCTGCAGTACCTCGATTCAACTTATCTCAATTCTCTCGGTTACCTGGATCAGCGATTTTACTCCGACCAGTTTGATTTCCAGTCACAGGCTGCATATGCCATTACAAAAGATCTGGAGATTCTGATTGGTAGTTCTTTTATCTCTGAGGAACTGAAAGGAAAATCCCTTGTTGGTGCACCGTATAGAAACACATCCGAAAGTATTCTCGGGATCGAATGGAAAGCGATTGGGAAAATTTTGGTGCAGCTTGGGGCGCAGGGTGTTTTTGAAAAACGGGATACCTTAAAACAAAATCAGTGGAATTTATTACCCGCTCTTTCCTGGAGTTTTGATCTGGGAAGCAAAAACAAGATCGGGATCGTTTATCGTTACACTTGCCGACAACCAACCTTCAATGAATTATATTACCGTCAAATAGGAAACACAAAGCTCAGAACTGAGAAAGCACACGTTGCTTCCCTGCGTTATGAATTGGTACTTCTGCTAAGAAAAGGAATTTCCCAAACAATGATTCAACCTTTTTACTCCTATGTCTATGACAAAATACTCGCTGTTCCCACGAAAAACCTGTTTATCTGGAGTATTCAAAATATCGGAATATCAGATGCAATGGGAGTTGAGTTCACACAATTCATACAAAAGAAAATTACCAATCATACACTTGGTGCGCGAATCAATTACACCTTTCAATACGCCAGGGATATCAGTGACCCGGAAAGTCAGACCTATAAAGACATTTTAAGTTATTCACCACTGCATTCCGGAAGCCTTGAATTGGATTATTCATGGAAGAAGATCGGTTTCTTCGTTCTGACATCTTATTTGGGAGAACGCTATGCAATGAATCAGAATATTCCGTCTAATTTACTGGAAGCTTATTTATTACTGGACGCAGGAGCATCTTACACAC
>CAMPIU010000206.1 GCA_946886545.1 uncultured Flavobacteriales bacterium
CATCTCGTGGAAGAACATTGCGATTCTTGTTTGATGGTCCATACGAGGAATTCAAAGCAAAGATTACCGAGCTTGGTGAAACTCCACTTCCGAAATACATCAAGCGAGATGTAGAAGAGGCGGATGAAGAAAGATACCAAACAATTTATGCGAAAGAAGAAGGTGCGGTGGCTGCACCAACCGCTGGATTGCATTTCTCTCGTGAGCTATTGAAGCGTTTGGAATTGAAAGGTGTAAACTTTGCTGAAGTGACACTACACGTAGGATTAGGTACTTTCCGTTCTGTGGAGGTAGAAGATCTTACAAAGCATAAAATGGATTCCGAACAGGTTATTATAACCGAAAAAGCAGCAAACATTGTGAATACTGCGAAACGGAATAAAAAACGTGTTTGTGCAATCGGAACAACTTCCATGCGTGCGGTTGAAACATCTGTTTCTACAGATAATATGTTGAAGGCTTTTGATGGCTGGACAAATAAATTTATTTTCCCTCCGTATGATTTCAGTATCGCTGATAGTTTGGTTACAAACTTCCATACACCACTTTCGACTTTGCTAATGATGATTTCCGCTTTCTGTGGCCACGATCTAATGATGGAAGCATATCACGAAGCAATTAAAGAAAAATATAAGTTCTATTCGTACGGAGATGCGATGTTAATTTTGTAAAAAGATTCCTCGAATTGATTCGGGGATTTTTTTACCCGAAAAAATTGACTAAATTTGTCTATAATTATTTTGTCAATAATGAAAGCTTTAGGAGATATCTTTAAGGAAGCCCGTACACGATTCAATTTTACATTAAAAGAATTGTCTCATCAATCAAGTATAGATGTTGCATTGTTGAACAAGTATGAAAAAGGGGATAGACAGCCATCCGAAAAACATTTAAACCTTTTAATAGAACATTTGAAATTAGATGAAGATGTTGTTCGGTCGATGTGGTTAGGTGAACGCATTTATGCCTTGTTTGAGGACGATAATCATTTGTTTGATCAGGCAATGAATTTTGCGGAAAATCGGGTGAAGTATAATAAACTCTCTAAGGAAAAGCAGGAAAGTTCCATTAGTTCTGAATTATCTGAATTGTTGTATGAATGTTCACGCTTACAAGGAATATGGGCTTCTAAAAAACCTTTGAACCAGCTGCAATTGCGGAAAATGGAAGAATATTTCAATTTGAATTACACTTATGAAAGTAATCGGATTGAGGGGAACACATTGACTTTACAAGAAACCTATTTAGTAGTAAATGATGGGATTACCGTTGGAGGAAAATCTGTAAGAGAACATTTAGAAGTAATCAATCATACGGAAGCAATCCATTATTTAAGTGAACTCATTCAGAATAAGACCATTTTCTCTGAACGGGTTCTGAAAGAAATTCATCATCTAATTCTGAAGGGGATAGATCGTGAGAATGCCGGGGTTTATCGGTCTATTGGTGTTCGTATTTCCGGGAGTTCTCATTTACCTCCTGAGCCTTATATGTTGCTTCCGCTTATGGAGGAAGTATTTGTGTTCTACAAACAGAATAAATCAGTACTTCATCCCGTAATTCTGGCGGCTGAAATGCACGAACGCATTGTTAGAATACATCCATTCATTGATGGTAATGGCCGGACATGCAGATTAATCATGAATTTCATTCTAATGCAAAACGGCTATCCAATTGCAAATATTAAGGGAGAATTGGAAAACAGGTTGCGTTATTACAATGCTTTGGAGACTGCGCCAAGTGATCAAAAAAACGCATTTAATAGTTTAATAGCAGAAACTGTTATCCAAGCTTTAAAGGAACATATTGCTCTTTGTAGCTAAGAATTAAAAAAAACCTTGCTTTGATTGGGGCAAGGTTTTTTAATAATTAATATGTTCCAATTGATAACATCACTAATGTGCATCCAATTTCTGGATGAATTTTGGCACTTCTCAGTTTCTCAATAAAATCCGGATTTTCAGTTCCGGGATTAAAGATCACTCTATTGGGCTTCAAGGCTAAAATCTTGTCGATATATGCTTCCTGATTTTTTGGATTCAGATATAAAGTGACAGTCTCGATATCCCAATTTGGATTCCATTCTGTTTCAATCTCCACGTCTTCTACCGTACCGGATTTTTGTCCGAAAGCAACAACCGGATATTTACGACTTCTCAATGCGCGAATTGCTCTGTTTGCGTAACGATCTTCTTTTGTTGTTGCTCCTATGACCAATGTCTGTTCCATACCAGTGTTTTTTAAGATATTAAGGTACTAAGATTTAAGGATATTAAGGACGCTGAAATTGCTAACTAATCTTAATAAACTTGATCCTAATAAGCCCTAAATTTATTTTCCTTCTAAGATCTGATATAGTTCATTCAAGTTCGGAGAGATAATCACTTCAATACGTCTGTTTTTAGCTTTGTCTTTTACATCTACGGGATGATATTCTCCTCTTCCAGCAGCCATCAGCTGCGTTGGGTTCATTTTACTGTTCCCGGTCATAATTTCAACAACTGCTGTAGCACGAAGCACGCTTAATTCCCAGTTGTTTGTAGGATGTGCGGGACTTGTTAATTTGTCTGTATCCGTATGTCCTTCCACAATGATCTCTAAATCTTTCTCGTTTTCCAATACCTTTGCAAGATCAACCAATGCTTTTTTCCCATCTGGTTCTACAACAGTGCTTCCTGAGGCGAAGAGTAATTTAGCTTCCAGCGAGACATAAATCTTCCCGTTTTTCTCGACTACCGTTAATCCTTTATTCTCAAATCCTTTTAATGCAGTGGAAACACGAGTTTTTAACTGTTTCATCGCGTCATCTTTGCGCTTAATCATTTCTTCCAATTCGGTTACACGTTCTTCGCGTTCGATAAGAAGCTTTTCTTTCGCTATTAATTCGCTTTCCAAAGTCTTTAGGGCATCTTCTTTGCGCTGCAGTTCTAAATTCTTTGCATCAATATCTGCCTGATAGTTGGCAGATTCTTTAGCTCCTTTCATGCGCATTTGGTCGAGCTTTTGCTCATAGGTCTCATTTTGTGAAACCATAAGATCATATTGTGCCTGTAAGAAACGCAGGTTGGAACCAAGCTCAAGCGTATCCTTTTTTAAAGAGATAATGTCTTTTCGGAATTGATCTGCCATGACTTGTAAGTCTTTCACTTTTCCCTCATTTTCGATGCTTGAAGTTTTGTATTTATTCAATTCTTCACTGCAAATCTTTTCTTTTTCAAGGAGCTCATTGTATTTTTTTGCCGGAACACATGCTGCCAATGCGCAGGTAAGCGCGACTATGGAAAGTTGTTTTTTCATTCAAAATGCTTTATTCCCAAATTTCGAAAGAAAAAAGCCGGAATGGAGAAGTCAAAGAGATACTTATAAACAGTGAAATCTGAATAGCAGGATAACTAATCAAAATCAGCACAACCTGAAGTGCTTTCGATACGTTGTTTACATGGAGAAAAGGAAAGGGTTATTTCATGTGAATGAAAGGTGTTCGGTCTCAATTTGGAAAGGATGAAATCATAAGAATATCCCAGTTTCCACTTTTCTTTGAATCGGAATCCGACCATGGCGATTAAGGCATCCGTATTTCTCAAGCCCAAACCAAGGTTGAATTTCCGCTGGAACTCGATTAAAGCATGAACTTGTAATTCGATTGGAGTGTTCTTGGTGTAAGCGATATAAATCCCCGGAAACACATCTACTTTCGGATTGACGTTGAATTTATATCCGCCAGTAACCATTGCATGCATTTGCGACCGGGCATTCATTCCAATCACATTCCATTTTTGAGGAATTAACTCATACATGGTGAATCCTGCAAAATAATTTTTACCATTCCACCAAGCCCCAAAAGTGGCAGTTGGAAGAATTTGTGAAGCGCTTCCGTTAATAGTGGGGTCCGGAGTTAATGGCTTGGCCTCATCTATGTTGAAGGAAAGTTGTCTTGCGCCGACAGCTAATCCAAGCGATAAACGATTTGTCAATGAGAAATTGAAATGACCGGCATAGGATAATTGTACACGGATATCTTGAAATGGCCCGATATTATCTAAATAAACCATTCCTCCTAAACCGTGCCTTCCACTCAGGAATTTTCGTCTTTTTGCTTGCAAGGGGGCGTTAACTGTTAACCAGCCGGTATACGGAGCTCCGTTTACTTTTACCCATTGACCTCTCAAAGTAGATTGTGCCTCCAAACAGGTTTTGATTCCTGTGTAGGCCGGATTAATGGCGTATTGGTGATGGATCCATTGTGACATGTGACTCACTTGCTGTCCGTAAGAACAAGAAGTAACCAAAACAAGTATGAAGAGAAGTGTGTTTTTCATTAGTGTATTACGGTAATACTTCCTTTTAATGGCTTAGTGTCGTTATTTTGACGAAGATCCAGGGAATAGAAATAAACACCATCAGAGACAGGTTTCCCCTTGTTCGTTCCATCCCAGGCTTTGATCAGACTATATCCGGCAATTTCTGCAATTTTTTGTCCCCAGCGATCATAAATTACAACCTGTGCATCCGGATAAAAACCGATTCCTTCAATGACCCATTTATCGTTATGACCGTCTCCGTTTGGGGAAAAACTTCCGGGAATTTCTAAGTTATCGGACACAAAAACAGTCATTTCATCGGAAAGTGAACAATTGGCATTTAGTGCTGTCAGCGTATAAATTGTTGTTTCCTCCGGTGAGGCATAAGTTGTTATTGAATAGGGTGTATTCAGTGTTTGTGTCGGACTCCACATAAAGTCTGTCCCGTTTGAGTTACCCACAAGTTGCACGCTGCCTCCGGATTGAATGGTTAAATCTGGCCCCGCATCAACAGTTAAAGGATCAACGGTTACAGCAGGATAGGAATAATTAAGTGTGTCCGGGCAAATATCGAAACAGCTGCATACAACGGAAACAACATCTCCATTTTGCAGACTACTTGTGACCCATAAGGAAGAAGAAGTAACTGCTGTCAACACACCGTTTACTGACCAAAAGAAATCACTTGTATCCGTGCAATTGGTTAAATAAGCAGTGAAAGATGTCGGTGTTTCAGGGCAAACTGTGATTGTAGGTCCTCCTATGGATAGTCCCGGAGCTGGTCTGTCAAAGCCCGTTCCTGAGCCCAATAGATCAAAAGTCGCTTCAGCCGGTAATGTTGCTCCGCCATTTGTGGCACCGTTAATTACCAGGTAATAGGTTGTGCTTGCAGGAAGTCCCAAAGCTGTTAGGGCAAAACCACCTGAAGCTCCCGCTTCGCAATTACTCACCATCGTGTAAGTTGCGGCATCACATGGAACAAGTGCCTGAACAATAGTTGCCTGCAATGCTGTCCCACGGGTGGGCTGGATATTGAATACCAGGTTGCTGAAATTAAAAGTAACATCACCACCGGTCACATTGGTGTTAAATTGATACCACACACTATTGGTTCCTGAAAAACAGAAAGTAAAATCATCTTCACATCCGGGACATACAGTTGCCGTAGCTCCGATATTTGAGCCCGAAAAACTGACGTTCGGACATAAAGGAATAGCTGTCGCACAAGCATCATTTGTCAACTGTGAAAACCCGGAAGCAACACTTAAAAACGAGATTAACAATACTTTAACAGCTGTAAAATTCATGTGCAAAATATGCGTATATGATTGTAAAACTAATACATTCAAGGATATTTTAATCGTTTTTTCGTAGTTTCGCGCCGTCAATTTTGTTAAATGGAATCCTTTTTGTGTTTTTTTGGCACAATGATGGTTAAGGCACAAAATAGATTAAACTTGAGACTATGAAATATTTTTACACACTAATTGTAAGTCTGCTATTATCCACCACCTTATTTTCGCAGAAAGTGAAT
>CAMPIU010000207.1 GCA_946886545.1 uncultured Flavobacteriales bacterium
TTCCGCGATCAATGCCTTATACTGATCCAAAGTCTTGTATGACCCGTTCGACTGAACAGCCAATTGATTCAAGGTCGAGAAATTAGCTCTTGTATCCTGATCTTCCAGTGAGATTTCATCCACTGCAAAGGAACCTGATTTGGTATATTTCTTTCCGTTATTGTCAGCAATAACTTTCCAATCGTAGGTTCCGGATTCCAACTGTCCCACATTTAACTGGTAGAAATTTGCTGTCGGAGAGAATAATTGTTTGAATCCTTTTGCTCCGCGTTTCGTGATCGTCATCTCAACGGAAGGAGATGTGATCAACTCCATGGATTCATTGTAGAATTCAGCTTTAAAAATAATATCTTCTATGGTATTAAAGCGCTTTGGCAAAGTCACTCGCAATGGTTCCCTGTTCTGTTTCACCGAAATGTATTGCGTCAGCTTCTGAATAAATTCTTCGAAACCGGCCGTGGTTTTCTTTTGCATGAATTCTTTCATTTTCCAGCGCCACAAACCTTCACCCAATATGAATCCGATCTTTGATTTCTGGGTTTGAGAAACCGCAATCAAAGGATTTTCCTTTGCAATATTCCCCACCCTTTGATTCAAGACCACCACGCTGTTTGACGGAAGCTTATACATTCCGAATTTCGTTCTTAAAGGAGTTAAAACCGGTACGATCGAAGTAAAATCTGCTGACAGCCCGAATGAATTAAATCCTTTCGATACCGAAGGATACACATCTTCGTACTGATTCCCGTTCGGAGCTTTCATGGCCAAGCCATAAGTTTGAAGCAAACTACTCGTCACGTTCGGACCCAGGATCATCAAAACAGGAATGCCTTTGTCTTGTAATTGCTTAAATAAAGCAGCATTCGGGCGTAAACCATTTTCGTACCATACTACAAAATCCGGAAGCTTTGCTCCTAAGGAGTAATTTGAGATCACTTCAGAGGAAATCACTGCTTCCTGATCCAACTCGAATACGGAACGTAAAGCTGCAACATCCGGATGCGGCGCGCTTGCCAACAGCAATACATTACTTTTTGAATCAATCACTTCGACAAAACAAGTTTGTTGGTTATTGTCTTTGGTAAACTCGCCCCCTATCCGTTCCACAGAAACCGTAAAACGCTGATATCCTTTACTCTTTGCTAAAATGGTAAACAGAAATTCCTTCTGATCCAGGTTGGGATTGTTTACTGTTGCTTTCTGGGATTGGATCACTTTTCCGTTCTGAAGCAAATTGACCTGATAGGAACCAAGTGGAACCCGCTGAAAATCAATCAATGCCTGGATCGGGAATTCGTTATTCATAAATGCCACTTCGTTCGAATTAACAGATCTGACAACAATATCCCGCTTTAAAGTCGTATCGCCTACCGCAAGAGAGAAAACAGGGGTTAGTTCAATTCGCTCAGCTTCATACATCGGGTGAACTCCCTGGTTATAATTCCCGTCCGAGATCAAAACAATGGCTCCGATATTCCGGTTGAAGAAACGGTCTTTGATTTGTCTGAATCCTGCGGCAAGGTCACTTGATTTATCTTTTAATGAGAGTTTATCCAGATCGCGGACATTTGTTCCGATGGCCAATTCCAGATATTCGTATCCTTCACCCAATGATCGGGGAAGCTCCTGTCTAAAATTTCCGATTTGTTTCCTCACCAGGTTACTGTCCTTATAATTCATCATCGAAGAAGATGAATCAACCAGAGTGATGATCAATGGTTTCTCCGGCCTGTAAGTCGTTGTTTCCCACACCAGTCCAAGTAAAAGCAATCCGATGAGAAAAAGACTCAGGGTTCTAAGTGAAAATAAAACGCGTAATTGCTTTCTTTCCCAAATTGATTTTTGTTCGGTTCTGAAATAATAATAAAATGAGAAGCCTACAGCCAGTATTGATATAGGGAGCAACCACCATAAAGAATGATCGGAAAAATAATTCATGGAACGAAAATACGCTTTTTACTATTTCGTATTCGTTAAAGTGTATGAAATTCCTAATCCCAACACTGATTTAAATTGCGTTCTGGGTCCGGTCTTCCCTTTCGAATCGCGAATATCGATATCATCGTCATAAATTAAATTCCATTGCAGAGATGCCTGGAACCATTTATTTACTTTAAAGGTGAAGATATTCTCAAAGTTTACATCAATGTTTTGCGGGTTATTAGTATAACTGCTAAATAATTCCAAACGGGTTTTCATTTCAATATTCTTAACAAGTTCCTTTTGGAATCGCAGTCTGAAATAGGCTCCGATCTCATTTCTAAAACGCAAGCCTCGTGTTAGCACATTGCCACTTGTATCCAATTCAGCTGCTTTTACACCGAAAGCACCGGCATCAGCCAAGCGCTGATCATTCACAAAGGTCATTTTAGCTGCAATTGGCGACAAATACACATTGAAATAATCAACAGGAGCATATTCAATCCCCAAAGAGAAATTTGCATAACCCGGAGCCATAAACCGGGAAATTGGCACCGAATCATTCGGAAAGCTGAAACCATCCAAAAACTGTGTTCTGAAACCTCCTATCGCTGTTAAAAACCAGTGTTTCTTAAACTCATAACCAATGGAAGTAGCTAAATCTATCCGGTCATCGGTCTTCTGAAGTCCCTGCGCTTTTCCGGTAGAATCCGTGTAATACATTCCGCCAAGTGCCAATTTCACATCATTCGACCATTTGATCCTGCGCTTTTGATAAATAGCAGAAAAATCAACAAAACTCAACACAGCAATGTTATTACGACCGCCTGCTGCCCAATTGACAAAAGCGGTTTGTGATCCTGATAAGCCAAACAAACTTGTAACGGTCCAGTATTTTGGCATCAATGAGTCTTCAAGGGCATCTAATTTTTTTAGATCGTCGCGCAGTTTTTCAGGATCTGTTTGAGAAAAGACAAGAGAACCGGTGAATAAGGCCAGGAAGAGAATAATGATTTTCATAAGCAATTTGGTATTTAATCCTACAAATTTAGCTAAATCAGCAAATTAAATTAACAAACCTATCTTAGAATCCACCAAACAGCTTCAATAAAAGAAGAAAAATGAGTAAATTTGGGTTCGAAATTTAAAATTGCTATGTCGAAAGAAGTATACATTATTGCTGCGGTCCGCACCCCGATGGGAGCGTTTATGGGAGGTTTATCCTCTATTCCTGCTACTCAGTTAGGATCGGTCGCTATCAAAGGAGCATTGGACAAATCAGGGTTGAAACCTGAATTAGTTGATGAAGTTTTCATGGGAAATGTACTCCAGGCCGGTGTCGGACAAGCTCCTGCACGTCAAGCTGCTTTAGGAGCAGGCTTACCGAATACGGTTCCATGTACAACTGTAAATAAGGTTTGTGCTTCAGGAATGAAAGCAATTATGTTGGGGGCTCAGACCATTTTAGCAGGTGATAATGAAATTATCGTTGCCGGTGGAATGGAAAACATGAGCCAGACTCCACATTACATGGAGGGAAGAAACGGGATGAAATTCGGAAACATTACGATGCTGGACGGAATCACGAAAGATGGTTTGTTGGACGTTTACAGCAAAGTACCAATGGGAACTTGCGCTGAATTGGCTGCAAAGAAATATGAATTCTCCCGTGAGGACCAGGATAACTTTGCAATCACTTCATACAAACGTGCTGCTGCAGCATGGGAAGCAGGTAAATTCAATGATGAGATCGTTGGAGTTTCTGTTCCGCAGCGCAAAGGTGATCCGATCATGTTGGTTGAAGATGAAGAATACAAAAATGTATTTTTAGATAAGATTCCTTCTTTAAGACCTGCATTCGATAAAGAAGGTACGATCACAGCTGCAAATGCTTCTACTTTGAATGACGGAGCTTCTGCATTGATCCTGGCATCAAAAGAAGCTGTTGAAAAACACGGATTGAAACCAATCGCGAAAATTGTAAGTTATGCAGATGCTGCTCACGAACCGGAATGGTTTACTACAGCACCTTCAAAAGCAGTTCCGAAAGCATTGGCAAAAGCCGGCTTAAGTACTGATCAGGTAGATTTCTGGGAATTGAACCAGGCGTTTTCCATTGTAGGATTGGCAAATACAAAAATCTTAGGATTGGATCCTGCGAAAGTGGATGTAAACGGTGGAGCTGTAGCTTTAGGCCACCCACTTGGAAACTCCGGATCACGAGTTATTGTAACATTGATCCACGTATTGAAACAAAACGGAGGAAAGATCGGTGGTGCAGCAATCTGTAACGGAGGTGGCGGTGCTTCTGCTATGATTATCGAGAATATCTAAGAAAAATCACATATTAATTGAATGCCATTTTCTTCGGGAGGTGGCATTTTTTTATTAACCACATAGGAACAATTCCTAAAATCTTTAAAATCCTTTAGAACCCCTGTAACCCAACCACAATAAAGGATACAGGGGCTTCGTTGTATGGGAAGGAACATAGAGGAAACTAGAGGAATTGGGGGTCAGAAGCTCAATATTCACACCCTTTTTAGTACCCAAACTGCGGGTTATTCCTTATATGTTTGATCAACCATTAAACGGAACACCATGAAATTAAAGATCAATTTCGCACTTAAAACTGGGGTTGAAGGAGAAATCCCAGTATTAGCAGTTATGAACTTTGGGTACAAAGAGTTCGACGCATTGAAGCAAAGTTATGTGTATAAACCACTCAAATATTACACAGGAATTAAAGTTAACAAATCTGATTGGGATGAGTTAGAAAAGCTACCCAAGAATAAAACCAAACGTGCTGTATTGTTGCAACTCGAAAAGCAAGCTACGGATATTTTCAATTATCTAAGCGCAAACGAAACAGTAACACCAAATCGTTTGAAACAAGAATTAGATTTTAAAATCAAGAAAAGAGAACAGCAAGCAATTGTAACCCGTGTTCGATTGGTAGATTTCATTGAAAATGAAATCCTAAAGGAAAATGGAATCAAAACGGGAACGAAAAACTGTTATCAAGTTTTAGCGAATCGATTGGGCGAATTTGAAACCAAAATCGGAAAGCAATTGTATAGTAGCGACCTAAACGAAGAACTGTACATTGGTTTTATGAATACTATTCGGGAGCGTTGTACTCGTATCAATTCTGTTACGCATTACTATAAAGCGTTTAAAGCTGTATTGAACAGAATTGCTCGGAAGTATAAAGTGAATGTGTTTAACCCGACGAAAGAGCTTAGAACTACGGATAAATTACGTTCTGTTACGGAAGAGAAAATTTATCTCGAATTTTCACAGATTGAAAAGATTATCGGTTATCAACCCCCAACGAAAGAACTAGCAAACGCAAAACTCATTTTACTCACATTGCTTTTTACAGGGTGCAGATATTCAGATGTACATAAGATTAAACCCGAATACACATATTCAAAGAATAACGTAACATTTAACTATGCACGCTATTTGACCACCAAAACCGATACGGAGATAGTTGTACCGATTCTAAAACCGTTACAGGAAGCATTTGACGCTAATGGAGGGATCGCAGAACCAATGGCAATGCAAAAATTTAACTCACTAGCTCGGACAATTGCTGAAAAGGTTGATTTAAATGATGAAATTACCCTCTCCTATACTAACTCTTTCGGAAAGAAAGAACTTACCACTAGTAAGCTGTTTCAACTGATTAGTTCGCATATTGGACGCAGGTCATTTGTGACCAATCTGATGAGTTATATTCCAATTACAGTGCTTAGCAAAATAACGGGACACACCAATTCAGCCATTGAATCAGATTTCAAAGGATTGGGTACTAGCGAGATTTTCAAATACAATAAAATTTCATTGGTCGATAACGCTGCACTTCTCGTTAAAATACTTCGAATTTACAC
>CAMPIU010000208.1 GCA_946886545.1 uncultured Flavobacteriales bacterium
GGTAAAGCTATCGGAACCGATAACCTGACCGTCACAGTAAATTTTCACTTTGTAATTTCCTTTAACCGGCTCTTCACCATTGAAATCGTAGAATAATGTTACGTCAAGCGCTTTATTTCCGTATTGGATATCGCGTTTTGCCGAGTAAACAAAATTCCCTCCGTCAGCAGCACTTGCTGTACCACCTGTACGACCTTGCAATGTTTTACCATCCGGATCAATGATCTGCATGTAAACCGTGCGATCTCCTGCAGTAGCGATATTGTTTTCACCGATTGTGAATGTTGATTTTGCCTGAACACAATTGCGGGCTTTTGTTGTTGGCTCGGTTGTGTCATTCAACTTCATACGCAAACCTGTTGATGTGAACCCGTATGCGGCAAGCTTTGATCCTTTTTTCACCTGTTCCGCACTTTGTTCGGCCTCAGTTTTATAAGTATCACGCTCATTTTGCGTTTCAGCCAATTGGGTTGTTGTTTCATCCAATTCGGAAGTCAACTTGAGGTTCATCGTATTCAGCTGATCGATCTGCTTCACATAACTGATCATGATCTGACGCAAAGTTTCGTTCTCACGTTTTAACTTCGCAATCAATGACGCAGTTACACGACCATTCTTTTTTGCTGTTTCCAATTCAGTCATCAACCCTTGAATCTTATCTTTCTGAGCATTCAAGCTATCGGATTTAGATGCATCTTTCTTCATTAACGCATCATACGTATCCATCATGTTTGTGAAATCCGACATCAAGTCGTTAGTGGTTTCACTCCCTAAAAACGGAGCCATCATTTTGTTCATTTCTTCGATGTCCGCTTGAAGTTCTTCATTTTTCTTGGTAGCTTCTTTCAAAGCACCATTTTTTGAACTCCACAAGTAAGTCATCGTTCCTAACAAAACAACCAACAAAACAATAATCGCTGTTAGTGCCGGTGTCATGTTTTTCTTTGAGCCTGATTCTAATTCTGACATAATCTAAAATTTAAATACAAATATAACAATAGAACTAATGAACGATAGGGAATTCATCATGGCAAATAAAGTGTTTTTAATTTGACTCACCAATATGTTTACCGGTATTTTCCGTTAAGAAAATGTAAAAAATTAGTGTTTCGGTTGAAATTCACCTTTTTAGAATTGAAATCTTCTGAGAAGTTTTGAAAAGTAACAGGTCTCTGGAAGCGTTTAATGGCATCCCAGCCTACGGATGTGAAGTAAGAATTCAGGCTGCTGGGGAATGGTCCACCGTGCTGCTGAGCGAAACTCACTTCTACTCCGGTCGGTACTCCATTCAAAATAATTCGTCCGGATTTAGTGGTAAGAATCGGAATAAAACCATCAATCTCTCCCGGTGTATCGGCATACAAGCTTGCTGTAAGCTGTCCTTCCAAAAGCTGAAGACATTGTTTCAATTCGAATTCATCGGTGCATTTCACCAGGGTAAGATAAGAACCGAATATTTCCTCCTGGATCTGCGGATTGGCTATAAATTGCGAGGCTGTTACTTCTGCTAAGGTCGGTTGTATAAAGTTTCCTTCGTGCTTTCCTTCAAAAATCACTTTCACCAAAAGGGCATGTTCTTTTACCCGTTCGAAATAGCGCTTTGAAATTCCTGGATGCAGCATACACTGCAATTCACTTTCAGAAAAGGCACGAACTATCTCATCTTTAAAGGACAAGAAATTCGCGTCTTCCTCAATAAACAGGATTCCCGGAGAAGTACAAAACTGACCGGCATTCAATAAAACAGAAGCACTGATCTGTTTCGCTATTTCCAAAGAACGTTTTTCTAAAGCACTTTTTGTAACAGTGATCGGATTGGAACTGCCCATTTCCGCATACAGCGGAACAGGTTCTTTTCGTTCGTTAATCAAACTTTGAAGAGCCATTCCGCCACCTATGCTTCCCGTAAATCCAACTGCTTTTACACGCAGATCCTGAACCAGGAATTGTCCGACCGTAAAATCCTCTGCCAATAAATGACACAGAATTCCATCTGGCATAGCATGTTCTTTTGCAGTATCCAAAATCAATTGAGCAGAAATGGAGCTTGTATGCGGATGCATGGGGTGTGCTTTCACAACAACAGAACAACCTGCAGCAAGAGCCGAAGCTACGTCTCCACCTAAAGTAGAATATGCAAAAGGAAAATTGCTGGCACCAAAAACCACAACCGGTCCAACCGGAATATTGATTTTGGTAAGCGAAGGTTTCGGATTTGGTTTGCGATCCGGGTTTGCCGGCTCCATTTTAATTTCAAGAGCATAACCGTTTTCAACCGCTTCAGCATAATATTCGAACTGGAAACAGGAACGAGTAAACTCAATTTCTGCACGATCCCTCGGCAAACCGCTTTCAGCGCAAAACCAGTGAATAAGCAAATCCTTATTGGCTTTGAGTTTTTCAGAGATTGCTTTCAGGAACAGAACTCTTTTTTCAATAGAGATTAAACGGTATTGTTCAAAAGCTTCTTTTGATTTGGCAAGAGCTGCATCCACTTCTTCGGCAGATGCCTGGTGAAAAGGTGTTTCAAATGGCTGGTTCGTCCTTGGATCTATTCCAAAAAAAACATGGTTACCAAGAGCACTTACCTGATAACCAATGTGATTTTTACCTAAGTACCGGTTCATGGCTTACGCCTCCTCTACCGTATACGAATAACTTTCCATGATTTGGTTTGAAAGTAATTTCTTACAAGCCAATTCCACTTTTTCTGTTGCTACCTCTTTAGAAGGTGCGTCCACAAAAAGACGTACATGTCTTCCAACCCGTACACCTGTAATTTCAGGCAAACCAATTGTCGGCATACTGTTAGTAACTGCTTTTCCTTGAGGGTCTAACAATGCCTCTAATGGCATCACATCGATTTCAGCTTTGAATTTCATGCGTTCGATTTTTTCGAAGAATGTGTTGAATAAATGATAATAACAGGTACAAAAGTACAATAATTGGAATGGACCAGATCAATAAAGTTGAAATAAGTATTCCACAACTTATTAAGAAAATGAAGCGAATCTCGTTCCCTTTCCATTTAAAATGCTTGAATTTCAAGGCAAACAAAGGTAGTTCCGATACCAAAAGCAGAGACATAATGACAATGATCGGGATTAAAACGATTGGTTGAATTAACCATAGAATCAAATCGTGTTCCCAACCTGTTTTCGCACCGTATTGTGTCATTAATAAAGGAAACGCCATGAAAAAGATCGTATTTGCCGGAGTTGGCAAGCCAATAAACGATTCCGACTGACGGGTATCGATGTTGAATTTTGCAAGGCGAAACATGGAAAAGAATGGGATGATTAAAGCTGCAAAGGGTAAAAAATCAATATCCTTAAAGTTTATTAATGCACTTTTCCAATCATCTACAGCCATCCAAACAGGCACCAGCGAAATTATTTTTCCGTTTGTTTCAACAACTGTTTTAGCAGAAACATATTCCCCGTGCCACATAATATCTTCCAAATTAACCTGTGCCGTTTGAGTAATCAATACGACCATGATAATAATCCCAGGTGCCAAACCAAAGGAAATCATATCCGCCAGTGAATCCAATTGCTTCCCCAATTCGCCTTGTTGTTTTAGGAGTCTTGCTGCAAATCCGTCGAAAAAATCCAGGACGGCCGCTAAAAAAATAAAGTAAGGTGCGATATCAATTCTTCCTGCAAAAGCTAAAATAATGGCAAAGACACCGCACAGCATATTACTGGCAGTGATTAAATTAGGGATATTGAACATTTTCATCTGGGGAATGAATATTTTGTTAGTCTAAATAGTTCGAAAAGGTGTAAATTTACACTTCGATTTTATGAATAAACCATTCGGACACACAATTTTTTATAAAAGATGCAGTTAAAGCATTCGTAAGGAACTTGTATACTATGAAATTTTACCTAATTGTTTGCTTATTTTTCTGCACCTTCTTTTCCTTCGGTCAAGGTTCTGTAGCACCCAAATACTCAAATGAATTTTTAGCAATCGGAATCGGAGCTGATGCCCTTGGGCTTTCCAATGCTGTTGTAGCGCAAACCAGCGGTGTCAACAGCGGCTACTGGAATCCGGCCGGGTTAACACGAACGGATAAATGGCTAGATATAGGCCTGATGCACTCCGAGTATTTCGCAGGAATCGCCAAGTATGACTATTTAGGCTTGGCACACCAGGTCGATGAAAAAAGTGCCGTTGGTTTATCCATCATTCGTTTTGCGGTAGATGACATTCCAAATACTACGCAACTAATTGACAACGAAGGAAGAATCGACTACGACAAGATCACAACCTTTACCGCCGCAGATTATGCATTTTTACTTTCCTACGCCCGTAAAACCAAAATTCCGGGGTTATCATTAGGCGGAAACTTTAAAGTAATCTACCGAAAAGTGGGGGATTTTGCTAAATCCTGGGGATTTGGATTGGATGCCGGACTTACCTATGAAAAAAATGATCGTTTGAAGTTCGGGGCTGTAATCCGCGATCTAACTTCGACCTTCAATGCCTGGATTTTCACTTTAGACGATCAAACCAAAGAAGTATTTACACTGACCGGAAACGAATTACCAAGCAACGGATTAGAATTGACGCTTCCACGTGTTATCCTCGGAACATACTACAAACAACCGCTTGGCAAAAAAGGAATTTATGCTTCCGGAGAATTAGACCTTGATATTACTACCGACGGTAAACGGAATACCATTCTGAAAACAGATGTTGTGAGTTTTGATCCGCACATTGGAATTTCATTCGGATTCAAGGACCTGGTAACTTTGAGAGGTGGAATATCCAACATGCAGTATATTAAGAACTTCGATGACTCAAAGAAATTGACTATTCAACCAAATATTGGTATTGGTTTACATATTAAAGCTGTATATTTAGACTATGCATTTACAGATATCGGTGATGCTTCAACTGCATTGTACTCACATGTCATTTCATTACGTCTTGCTTTGAACAAACCAAAAAATGCCATAAAAACGGATGAATAAGAAGAGATTATGAAAAAACTCTACTTAATACTACTTACACTTATACCTTTTGTTTACGCGTGGAGTCAGCCCTATGGGAATGAATGGATTGATTATTCCCAGAAATTCTACGGCTTTAAAATCGTTCAAAACGGTCTTTATAAAATAGATTACGCCACATTAAACAGCAATGGAATTCCCCTTTCCGGATTAAACCCTTCGAGCTTCCAGATTTTCGGAAAAGACAAAGAAGTGCCTCTTTATATGGTCGACAATGGAGACAATTCATTTGATCCGGGAGATTACTTTTTGTTTTATGCCTATAAAAACGACGGCTGGCTTGACTCACTGATGTATCCTGATCCGTCGTTAATGGCAAACCCCGGTTCCAGTTTAATCAATGACACGATCACCTATTTTTTTTCATGGAAGAACGCGGGAACGGGTCTTCGATTTGCTTTGCAGCCGGATCAAAACTATTCCAATTACAGCCCCAGCAGTTTCGTGCGATCAGAATACCGAAGCAATTATTCAGATACATACTGCGAAGGACTTGTTGAAGGTCAGGCATCCGGTTCAATTTATTCCAGGGGAGAAGGTTACGGATTACCAGAATTAGCTGCCACAACATCCAATGTGTCTTCCGATATTGCGCTTCCAACTCCTAATGTTTACACAGGTCCGGGAGGACTTCCCGTTAAACTGGAATGCCGGGTTTCATCCAATTCCTCCGGTGGAAATGTCAATTTCCCTCAGCAGATTCCGCTTAACCATCATACTAAATTGACTTTCGGTGCTTCCAACCTGCTCTTGGTCGATACTATTTATAAAAATTATTACCAGGTA
>CAMPIU010000209.1 GCA_946886545.1 uncultured Flavobacteriales bacterium
CATCTCATATCGGATTCGAAAGTCCAATAGGAAAAGATTGCTGGACTCTTAGCAGGAGCATACTTGCAGACAACTCTCCGTATTATGAAAGTGGAATCAAATTGAGTTATACGGATCAAAAAGAACGTTGGTTTTTCAGCCTTCTCGGACTCAATGGCTGGCAGCATATTCAACAGCCCCAGGGTTATACAGCACCTGGAATAGGACATCAGCTCACATTTAAACCTTCGAAAAAATGGATCTTGAA
This sequence comes from uncultured Flavobacteriales bacterium, assembly GCA_946886545.1. The sequence goes on from CAMPIU010000209.1 coordinate 248, forward strand.
CAGCAGTTCGTTTGTTGGCAGTAATACACCGGACAGTATGCGGAAAATGCGCTATTTCCACAACTTTTACGGAATCTTCCAATGGAATTCAAAATGGGGTATTACCCTTGGCTTTGATTTTGGGTTTGAACAGCAAGTAAAGCATGGAACTGCTTACAATAGTTGGTACAGCCCCGTTTGTATTCTTCGTTATCAATCAATTAAAAAATGGAGTGCTGCTCTTCGGGGTGAGTATTATTCCGATCCGGAGCAGGTAATGATTCATTCAGGTACAGGCTTTAAAACATTTGGTTACTCGCTGAATATCGATTACGCCTTTTATGAAAATGTATTATTCCGTATTGAGGGAAAAGGATTAGTGAGTGAAAACAAGGTCTTTGAACGAAATGGCACACCTGATAGACAAAACTTCGCCGTGTACGGTGCTTTCATCGTAGCTTTTTAATGCTGTTTCACAAAAAAAGCCCGATCCCATATACTCGGGACCGGACTTTTAGGTTTATAAAAAAGCTATGTTTAGCGTACGTCGAATTCTACCCTGCGATTTTCCGCTCTTGCTTCTACTGTTCTAAGCGGATTTTTAAGCTGAGTTTCTCCCTTGCCTTCTGTTGTGAGCCTGTCGCCTGAAACGCCTTGTTCAATGAGGTAGGCTTTTGCAGCCTCTGCGCGTTGTTGTGAAAGTGTCATATTGTATTCTTCCGATGCACGGTCATCCGCATGTCCTGTAATATGCAGCTTGTAAGAAGGATTGTCTTTCATTACTGTTGCAATTCCCTTGAGCATTTGTTTAAAGGATGGAGTGATATCGGATTTGTCTGTTTCAAACTTCACTTCACTTTGCTCTATCATGGTAATCACTTCCTGACTGCTATTCGGCGACATACTGCTTCCTCCTGTACGTTCCGGACAACCTTTCATGGCAGCAGAGCCTTTCTCGAAAGGGCAATCGTCTACGTCGTCTGGAATATTATCCCCGTCACTGTCGCGTGGGGCCATGGTTCGTCCCTTCGTGTCAACCATCGTTCCTGCGGGGGTACCCGGCTCTTCATCCAGCCAATTGGCAACACCGTCGCCGTCATCGTCACGTTGTTGTTGCTCCAATCTCTCAACACGCTGCTTCAGTGATTCTATTTCATAGTTTTTGTCCGGTACATATACCCAGTCGGCATGCTGCGCCCGGCGTCCAAAATAGTATTCAAGTCCCAGCGAAAGATTGATCAGATAACCGTCAACTCCACGGCCATTGTTAGGAGCTTGCAGGTCATAAGTATAATCCTGATAAATGTTTCCGATGACCGTTCCATCCACATAGAGACTAAAATGTTCTGATAAACGAACCTGCGGTGTAAGCCCGATAATGGCATGCATGATGTGATCTGGATTAATTAAAGAACCGTTCAGGGCTGAATAACCTCCACCCATGTGAAAGAGCAAACCTATCCGACGGGTCCAGGACTTAAAATCCATGATGTTCCCTATATTGGCAACTCCTTCCAACGATGCGCGGTAATATTCCGAAGAAAAATATCGTGATCCGGGACCATCTCTGAAATTGTCGTAACCCAAACCAAGCCGTAACCCGAATTTGGTATTGATCGCATACCGGAATCCAAGTCCCACATGAAATAGATTGAGTGTGGCCGCATCATAACCAGGAGCCACCGGATAGACCGGATTATTTAATCCGAATTCGGCATTCACTGAGAAATGATTATAAGTTGTGTCCTGGCTGTGAGCAGTGAATGCGGATAATAACAATAATGTAACTATTTGTTTCATATTCCGAGGTTTATATGTCTAGCCAATTTTAAGCAATCCAAATCTGTTTTATTTTACACGGAGAGTGATATTTATTACATATTTTACATATCTTATTGTATTTACCCGGATCTTGTTATTTTAAATCAAAATAGATGACCTTGCAATTATGCAATTCTTTCCGGAATTTGTGTAAATTATCTGAGAACGGTTAACTTATCTTAGAAGCTGAAAATCATAAAAATCAGTGGAATGAATTATTACGATCATCAATCATGTATAGAGGCTTGTCTGAAGTGTGCATCATTATGCAATTACTGTGCTTCTTCTTGTCTTACTGAAGACAAACCCGGTGAAATGGCGCGCTGCATTCAGCTGGACCAGGAATGTGCGGCACTTTGTTATGCAGCGGCACAACTGATGAGTTTAGGAAGCGAGAAAGCTAAAGAACTTTGTCAATTGTGTGCCGACCTTTGCGACCAATGTGCCGGAGAATGCGAGAAACATACTCATGAACACTGTCAGGAGTGTGCACGCGCCTGTAGAGCATGTGCCGAAGAATGCCGAAGTATGTAAGCTTAATTTTAATCAATTGGAAACCTCTTGAACTACTCAGAAGAAAAAAAGCGGGAAGCAGAGCGGCAGAACGTTGCGGATCACCTGTCAAATGAACGGACACTGCTTGCCTGGGTGCGGACAAGTATTGCAATCATGGCCTTTGGTTTTGTGGTTGTAAGATTCGCCCTTTTTGTACAGGAACTCAACCTGGCACTTGGGATCGAGAAAAAGGAGCAGAGCTTTGAATATTCCGGGCCGATAGGAATTTCAATCGTAGCAACCGGTGCATTTTGTCTGCTGGTGGCTTTATTACGTTATCGTCGCACAAAGAAAGAGATCAATTCCGGGTCCTTCCAACAATCTGCTGCTTTACTGAATACAATTGTGGTCATGATCTTTGTGATCAGTGTTTTATTATTGCTTTATCTTGCCAGAACATTATGAAAGGGTGTTTATATACAATCTGTTGCATTATTACCGGTTGACAGGAACTTTTAAAATGATATTTCGGTATACCTTTACAGAAAATGCATTTTACCCATGGAGCATATAGTGGTCAATAAGGCTTCGATAAACGATTTGGAATCCGTAAAACGAATAGGAAGAGAAACTTTTTTTGAAACCTTTGCCGAAAGCAATTCGGAAGACGATATGAAAGCGTATCTGGATAAAAACTTCAGCGATAGCAAACTCACAGAAGAGTTAAATAATCCGGATTCGGACTTTTTCATCGCATGGGAGGGAAAGGAAGCGATCGGATACCTGAAATTAAATACAGGGAAGGCACAAACCGAGTTGCAGAATGCTGTTTCGATAGAAATTGAACGCATTTATGTAAAGCAGGAGTATCACGGAAAAAAAGTAGGGCAGCTACTCTACGAAAAGGCTCTGGAAATTGCCCGCCAAATGAAAAAAGAGTTCATCTGGCTGGGAGTGTGGGAAGAAAATCCCAAGGCAATCCGCTTCTATGAAAAAAACGGATTCGTCGCTTTTGACAAACACCGGTTTATGCTGGGAGAAGACGAACAAACCGATATCCTGATGAAAAGGACGGTAGATTAAACTAAAAACAGGACACTTTTGAAATGTCCTGCTCAACTAAATCTCATCAATGGAAATTTAGTTCCCCCAAAAAAGGTCTTCTGCTTCTTGGTCATGAGAAAACAGGTGAACTTTCGTGATTTTTTCATTCTTTACCTCAAAGAGATCAACTCCGGTCATATCCATATTCCGATCATCAATAATGCCGCTGAAATGAACAGGCATAACAACAAGATCACCATTAGCCATAATATTTCCGTTTGGTTTTAAGGCAAAAGTACCTTTTGCAGCTTCCATCATGCCACCCAGCATTTTCCCGATTTCATCCGCCCCGGTTTTTATTCCTGAAAACTGATTGGCTCCCGGCTGGTGCCATTTGATCTCCGTACTGAAAAATGAAAATGCAGCTGGAACATCTCCCTTTCCTAAGGCTTCCGCATAAGCCATAATTACTTCTTTTGGTGTCATAATACTTCTCGTTAAAATTGTTTTTACGTTACAAAAGAATATGATTACTTACTTTTGTACAAGTACTTACCAGATGGTTAGGTACTTACCTTTTAGTTAGAAATAGTGATTATCAGATGGAAAAAAATCAAAAAATAATTAGGCAATCCGACGAAAATTGTCCGGTAAGGAAATCATTGGCTCTTTTAGGAGGGAAATGGACCTTGCTGATTTTATTCCAGATCAATGAACGGGTGATCAGATACGGAGAACTGAAAAGAGCAATTCCCGGAATAAGTGAGAAAGTATTGATCCAGGAATTAAACTCTTTGGTAGAGCATCAATTTGTTTCAAAGAAATCATACCCGGAAATACCTCCTAAAGTTGAATATAGCCTTACGAAACTTGGGTTGAACACATTACCTGTTATTGATGAATTAATTTCATTCGGTCTTGAAAATTTGAGCCAAAAAGCAACGGCCGACCCCGATTAAGAAAACATATTGTAGTTTTAAAACAAAATAAACCGATGCGCCTGACAGGATATCTGATATTATTATGTTGCCTGCTGCCAATGCTTTCCTTTGGGAAACAAGATCCGAAACGGAAACAGGAAGCACTTTTGACAAAAATCCGCACTGCTAAAAGTGATACAGCTAAGATTCGGTTATATGAAGATCTGTATGACGTGTATATGGATTTTGACCGGAAACGGGCATATCATTGCCTGGCTGAAATGTACAAACTGGCAGCACAGGCACATTCAAAGAAGGGAATGGCTAAAGCAGAGGGCCTGAAAGGATTGTATTTCCATACGATTCAGAAATCAGATTCCGCTCTGGTTCATTTTCGCAGGCAATTGAAGTATCTTTCACCGGAACAGCATAGTGAGAGAGCAAAGAATTACTGCAATATCGGACTAATATTCAATACGATGAACAAAGCTGATTCGGCACTTGTCTACTTCAATCGTTCATTAATGATTTGCAGAAAAACAGATTGCGGATACACTTACTGTGCTGTTTTAAACAATCTGGGAATGACAGTTTATACACTGGGGAATCCTAAAAAGAGCGAAACGTACTTCAAAGAAGCCTATACCTGTGCCATTGAGCAGAAAGAAACGGCGGATCTGCCAAACATTATCAACAACCTGATCATTTCTAATATAGCAAACGGAGAAGGAAATCCGGAAGAGCTTTTCCGGGACCTGCTGAAGAAGAGTAAGTATGCAGTTTCAAATGACGTCAAGGGAACTGTATACATGAACCTGGGATCTTACTATTTCCGTAACAAACAGTGGACTCTCGCCAAAAAATATTTTCTTCTTTCAGATTCTATTTTCAGGAAAACGGGACAGCGCAACCCGGAAATAGTGCATTGTTTGGGGAATATTCACCAGCAACAAAAGCAATACACAGAGGCATTAAACTACTTTGAGGCAGTTCGAAACCAGTTCCCCCATTACAATCAGTCAGGAAAGCTTTACAGCGACATAGCGCGCACTTATGTTTCCCAAAATCAATTGGACAGTGCTGCATTCTACTACGAATTGGGATTGACAGCGACCGATTCCCTGAAAATGCAAACGGTTTCTGCAGCTTTGGAGCAAACCCAGAACAACCTGGAGTTTTTGCGTAAAGAAACCGAAATCCGGGAGCTTACCTTGGAGCAGAAAATCCGTGAAAGCAATGAACTGCGCGTCAGGCTTATCGGAACAGGGATCATCTCAGGTTTAGTAC
>CAMPIU010000210.1 GCA_946886545.1 uncultured Flavobacteriales bacterium
GGATTATCCTTAAAAAGTGCGACCGGGAGGTGGGTTTTATTTTCAACCATTTCGGCTACATCCATGGTATTCATTGATGGCAGCGCACTGAATGTTGTTCTTCCATCCCTTCAAAGTGATCTAAAAGCCACCGGTGCCGATGTATTTTGGGTACTCAATGCTTATTTGCTTGTGCTGGCGGCAATGATGTTACCGGGAGGATCGCTCGGCGATAAATTCGGACGAAAGAAAGTGTTTGCTTACGGGATCATCTTATTTATGATCGGTTCGCTGCTTTGCGGAATTTCACCCAACGTCAAATTATTAATTATATCCCGGCTGATCCAGGGTTTAGGCGGAGCGTTTATGGTTCCGGGAAGCTTGTCGCTTATAACATCCCTGATCCATGAACGGGAGAGAGGGAAGGCAATCGGAACCTGGTCGGCTATTACAACCATTGTGAGTATTGGCGGACCGGTAATCGGTGGTTTGCTGGGAGATCACGGTTTGTGGCGTTACATCTTTTTCATCAATATCCCGATCGGAATTATTTCGCTGATCGTGCTTTGGCTAAAAGTTCCCGAAACATTCAATGAAGAAGACAAAAGTAAAGTAGATATTCCAGGAGCCTTATTATTGGTGGCAGGCCTGGCGGCAATCACTTACAGCTTTTTAAGATTTCCATCAGTTGGTATAAGCGATTGGCAAGTCAGCACCTTTCTGATTTTCGGAATCCTGGATTTGATCTTATTCCTGGTGGTTGAGAAACGAAGTAAAAATCCCATGATCCGCTTAACGCTTTTCCGGAACAAGAATTTCTCAGGACTAAATCTGCTCACATTCTTCCTGTATGGAGCTTTGGGAGGCGGTATGCTGTTTATCAGTCTGAACCTGGTCCAAATCCAGGGATATACTCAAACAGAATCCGGGCTGACATTTCTGCCCTTTACTTTCCTTTTAGGCTTATTCTCCAGGTACATCGGCTCACTTTCCGACAAGATCGGCTCACGAATCTTTCTTATTGCAGGGCCATTCACCGTTGGTTTAGGCTTCCTCTTCCTGTCATTCATCAAACAAACTGATGGCTCTTCAGATTACTGGTTTACTTTTTTCCCGGGGATCATTTTAATCAGTATCGGGATGCTTTTAACCGTGGTGCCGCTTACGACATCAGTTATGACCTCCATCAGTCAAAACTATTCCGGAATTTCTTCCGGGGTGAGCAACGCCGTATCACGGATAGCCGGCATTTTTTCCAATGCTGCTTTCGGAGCTCTGGCTTTGCTGCTCTTCACCAACCTGGTCGTTAAACAATTAGAAAAATCCGACTATAAGGAAACGCAAAAAGACAAAATTATTTCCGAAACCGTCAACCTGGGAAATGCACAGGTACCGGCCGATACCTTTGATACCAATCAAAAGAAGCAAATTCAGCTTTTGTACCGCAGTGCATTTTTAGATGCTTACCAAACCATATTAATCGTTTGCACCGTGATGTGTTTCACTTCGGCATTGCTGGCTTATTTTATGGTGGATAAAAAGGCATTGGAGGGAATGTAACGAAAATGGAAAACAGCGTTTCTGAGCTATGCGCAAACTACTGATACTTTTTCTCCTGTTCCAAAGCAGCGTTTTATTTTCTCAGACAGAAACTTACCAGGATCTTGTCAATCACACCTCCGTTACTTATACCAAGATTGAGGAAGAGGTGAATAATGCCAATCTGGATCTGCTGGAAGAAGCCAATTACATTCAACTGAAGGAAGATCAATGGCCGGGTGCAAAAAAAATAAATGCGCTAATCCATAATCAGCTGAATGAGCTGAAAACACCTGAATTTGCAAGGAGATTTGAACAAGAATATGCAAAAGCTTTAAAAAGCACACTTATCGATTGGTACAATTCGTGGGTTGAGGAATCCAAAGGATCTACCAAATATGACCATTATTCGGATTTCGCCCACAATTTTACTCCCGATCAATTATACGCTGAATTCTTTATTACAACACTATGCGGCCACATTCTGATCGGCGGAATGAATGTGTCATTTATTGCTGCACGGGATCAAGATCAATTATCCGTCAAAGATCTCGCTTTCCAAGACTTGCATTACTACGATCTGATCAAAGGAGTAGAAATTGATCCTTCAACTATTCTTGATCGAAAAAAACTCCGTGAATTTCATAAGCTGATCAAAAATCATGTTCCGGAACATTTAAAAGGCATGGCAGATACACTTGATCTTACCAAAGGTCTTCCACTATTTAACGGAGCAAGTTTTTACTACTTCATAGAAGGAAATATAGAAGCAGATACCGACAAGCAAGCAATTTTGCAGATCCGGCTTTCATTCGAGGAGGTTTTACCTTATTTAAACCCCGACGGACCATTTAAAGCATATTTAGCAATCAAACCTACCAATTCGAAGTTCAGCGAATTGATGTATGATGAATACAACAATTACAATTTTCATTGTTTACATGCGGTAGAATCATTGAGTTCTATTGAGCGACTGATGGAAAATTTATCCGGAGACGCCTACGCGAATAAAACGGCACATATTATCCAGGAACACTGGCCGGATGTTGAAACACAAATAAGCTTTAATAAGGCGGGACAAGTATTGAACAGAAAAGTAACTGTACCAAAAGAACAAATTTCAGACGATTCCCTTGCATATTCTTATCATCCGAATGGAAACTTAAAAACGCTAGATTTCTACGAGCTGAAAAATGTCACCGATGAAAGCGGGGAGCGGGATGAATTGAAATTAGTTAAAGCCTGTCTGTTTGACGAACACCAGAACCTGCTAAAGAGAAGCACTTACAGTTACTATCTTTATCACGGAACAGATATCGAATCCAGTACCGCGTATTTCAGTTATTTCAATGACCGAGTTGTCATGGATGTAGGTTCTGAAACCAACTGCGCTTCAGGTTATGAATGGGGAGCCACTGAATACGGTATTTACCAGGGTTCTGCTTTCTTTCTTCAGAATAATGACGACATTCCTGATAAACGAAGCTATAGCTACCGATATTCCGGCGATAGTATTTTTATTGATCTGATTGCTTACAATAAAACAGTAAGCGACTTGTTTTACCGCACAGAAAAGGACAAAATCGTTGAATTTACGGAAAACCAGGGGCATTACCAGGCAAAGATCACATACGACAGCTTCCAGCGCCCGATCCAGTTTTCGACATTCAAAAAAACGAACACCGGTTTTGTTCCTTACACTGCGGCATCCATCGAATATGACTCAAAAAACAGACCGGTAAAGTACACCTTTCAGATGCTGGATGGGGATCAAAAGCTTAACACACCAAAGGTTTATTTATTTCGTTATGAGTGAAAGTCCTTATAAATACCTCGGGGTGAGATAAAAACTGTTAGTTATTGATACAACAACCGGACTTTTTCCGGATATGGTTTCAAACTCAATCGATATATTTAATCATTTGTTTTGCAATATATTACACCTTAAAAGTTAAGAATATCACCGGAAAATGATTTTTCGTAAAATAACTGCTTTAATTGTGCTTAATTGAAGGTATATGATACATTTAAGCAACGTTAAATCACTATTTATGAGCACACTATTCAATTCAGAGTAATTACTCCGTGATTCGACCAATTTAACTTTCGACATCAATAAAAAATTCAATTAACACTATTCATTATGAAAAAGAAATTATTTTTCGTGGCAGGATTCTTTATGTTCAGCCCGATCCTTACAAACGCTCAGCAATGGGGCGGAAGTGCTATCACAACAGGAGATATTTACAGAAGTGGGCGGGTCGGAATCGGTGGAACCACAAGCCCGGTAACACAGTTAAATGTTGTTACAGGATCCACAAATGACGGAGTCCGAATCCAGCAAACCGGAACAACGGCGGCATCACTAGGTTTATTTAATAACAGCGGACGCAACTGGGCAATCTTTTCAACAGGTACGGGAAATATCACTGAAGGACCTGGAAATTTCGGAATTTACGACTACAGCGGCGGCGGATACCGGATGTTCATACAAGGATCAACTGGAAATGTCGGAATTGGTACAATCACACCATCATTAAAAATGCATATCAACAACGGTGGTTTAATGCTTTCCGGTTCGACACCAAGTTACGGAGGACCGCAATTAGTCTTCTCGGATGATATTGTCAACTACCCAAATGGTCGCTGGGCAATTGAATACCTGACAGCAAATGCCACACGTCCAAGTATGGGAGGAATGAATTTCTGGAAGCCATTTCCGGATGCGGGAGGAGCAGGAAACTATTCTCTGTTTCTGAAAGACGATGGAAAAATAGGAATGGGTGTTACTGATGACAATACACACGGAAGCTATTGTGCAACTGCTTTTCCAAGCGGTTACCGCTTATATGTGAACGGAGGAATTCTTACCACTAAAGTGAAGGTAGCGAATTACTGTTCTGCCAATTGGGCCGATTATGTTTTCGCAGACGATTATCAGTTGAAGCCGCTCTCTGAAGTAGAGGCGTATATCAAAGCGAATAACCATCTTCCGAATATTCCATCAGCACAGGCAATCGAAGATGAAGGACTGGACCTTGCTGAAATCGCATCCAAACAAATGGAAAAAATTGAAGAGCTGACACTTTACCTGATTCAAATAGAGAAAGATGTAAAGCAATTACAAGCAGAAAACGCCGAAATGAAAGCGAAACTTTCTACTGAACAACATTAAACGCCGAAACTATGAACAGAATATTAATTTATACACTGCTTGTAATAAGCTGTGTTGTCATCCGTAACAAAGCGGATGCCGAGACCGGCGGACTGCTCTGGTCAACGTCTCCTACCGGTCCATGGTACAACAATACACCAAATTCCTGGTGCGACGGGTCACAGCCTGCAACTATAAACTGGAGAATGGACTACAACTATGGAGGTCCGGCCGGTGGCTTTGGTGCAAATCCATACCGTTACAACGTATGGCTCTACCGGGACGGGAATTTAATTTACAACAGCACATTCCAAGGATCATCTTATTGGGTTAGTTTTTATGACTACAACGAACCTTTGATTGCCGGAACATATGATGTAAGAATCAAGTTCGAATTACGCAAGATAACGGGTTGGGAAACCTATTCCGATCATACTTGGAACCACATCACGATGGAGGTCCCGGAATGTTGTCCTGCAACGAAAATCATTACCGGGACATGGACGAAGCCCCTCCAGGAGTCGGGCAGTTACATTGTTAGTTCGGGTACAACCACCGTTCCAACAGGAGCGAATGTAAAGTTGGACGCTACGCCCGGAAGTTACATCTTATTGGATAATGGTTTTGAGACACAATCCGGCTCTGTTTTTGTTGCACAGGCATACAACGGATGTTCTCCGGGCGCACCTTCCATTGCTGTTCACGATACGAACGACAAGGAACCGAATTACCAGGAAAAGAATGTTTCGGACACTTTCTCCGAAGATGTTCAATTTATACTCTATCCGAATCCAACCAACGGAGAAGTCACCATTGAACATCCTGCCGATACCAGGGAAATCCTGCTGTTTAATCTGACAGGGCAGTTGATCCTGCGGATCACACCGCAGGAAGGAACAGTCACCAAAATAGATCTTTCAAGTCAACCGGAAGGAACTTACCTGCTTAAAACAGATACTTCACCGGTTATGAGATTGGTGAAACAATAAACAAACAGTACCCATTAAATTAACAACCCGGATCAATTGATCCGGGTTGTTATATTGGAAGGAATCCTGATTTGACCTATCTTTAGGCCCCATGAATTCGACCTATATTT
>CAMPIU010000211.1 GCA_946886545.1 uncultured Flavobacteriales bacterium
GTATATGTACACTTTATTCTTTGCATTGTTTCCGGAGAATTTAACATGTAACACATCCGTCACCGGATTTGGGAAAACACTCCAATATTCATTCGTGCTATTTTCACCGGCTCCCAAAACCGGGCAACTGGTATCCAGCAGATAATCGTATGGCCCGACATTCCAATCGGATAAATGATCATAAACAGTTTGTTTTACAGCGTATTTAATATTTGCAGCATCAGCAACAGAGAGCCCGGAATTGAAGGTAATGAATGTAGGATCGCTTCTGAATAGTGTAGCATAAAAACAACAAGCGGCTGCATAGCTTCCTGCCAATGACGGATGACTATCATCGGATTGAAATAATTCTATCGAAGGATAGTTTTGCCTGATATATCTCCAAGCCGCGCCTACAGGTGTCATAGATGCTTTTACAGAATCTGCATATACTTTATAATGCGATGTTATTGTACTGTCCATTTCATAATAGGTCCGGTTGATCCATGTGTCAACCGCACATTCAGGCGGAGTGCATAAATAAGTATCGCCGGGTCTTCTCCCCCATGTACTGTAAAACATAGTCTGGGCGCATAGATTATGTACTTTAATTATACTGTCAAGTTTAACACTGTATGAAATACCATTCATATAGGTGGAAGGATATGCAAGTGCCATGCTTTGATCTTGTAAAACTACATTATCCCAGTTTCCGCTTGCTATTTTTGCCAATGATGTAGAGTTTGTTAAATGCTGTCCTAAATAATATCCGCCTGGAGCATTTATATCAAAGATCAGCGTTTTACCTGTTGAACTGGCTATATCTGCCAGTAGCTGAGGCAGGTTGTTTGCATACGTGTAGCTATTTCCTAAAAACAGCACTCTTTTTGTCTGTTGTCCGAATAAAGTAATTGAACACAAAATAAATATACCTAGAACTGATTTTTTGTAGATGTTTCTCATTATTCTGGTTTTAAGAATCAATTTTTCCTTTAGTTAAAGCTGCCCTGATTGATCACAGTCATACCATAGATACCATCGGGAAATGAAAAGGTTGTCCGGATATTTTTTGGCTGATGCGAATATACAGGGGTTTGCGATTGTAAAATAGAACATATCAATCCCTCAATTTTTTTTTATCTCTTTTGTCACAAAACAACCTTCTCCCGGTCTTTGGTATAAAAAACGTTATGGATACTCCTTTTCTTTTACCAATCGAGAAACCCAAAAGTATGCTTTGGAAGCTCATTTACTATCTAACCCGCAAACGTTTCGGTAAGGTCATTACACCCTTAAAAGTGATGGCGGTAAGGCTTCCCGTGAGCTTTGGAATGTTTTCCGGGAAGATTGCCCAATTGGATAAAAAACTCCGGCTACCGGCCGAAACCCTTATGCTCATCCGCGAGCAGGTAGCCCAAATCAATGTATGTAAATTCTGCATCGATATCGGACGAGCCCAAACTATCGTTTCGTACATGAATCAGAAAAAATTTGACGCATTGCACGATTATCATTCAAGTTTATTATTCTCAGAAAAAGAGAAAGTATTGTTGGATTTCGTCACCATGCTTGCACAAGAACGTAAAATGGACCGTGAGCTTTTTGAAAAGCTGGCCAAGCATTACGATGAACGTTCGATCTGCGAGATCGTTTGGATCGTAGCCACTGAATTTTACTACAACATCGGTAACATCGGGTTGAACATTCACTCGGATATGCTGTGTGACATTGCTAAAAAGAAAGTCGGATAAAAACTGTTCCTCTGGTCTCCCACAGAATACACAGACCATAAACTCACCTACCGGTCTCGTTAGTTTCCTACACTGAAAAAGAGGCATCCGGTAGGGGTATTATGTACTTAAGTCAGGTAACCAAATGTATCTACATCATTCCAGATACCTGCCGGTAGACACACTTTATTTTTTCCACAGATGCACAGATTTTTTATGGCGCTTACCAGTCGCCATTTAAGCGAGACCGGTAGGCTCGCTCTAATCTGTGCATCTGTGGGAACACATCACTTGGATTTTTGGAGAATATTATTCAAAAGCGGGCTTTTTTCAAACTACATGTGTTAAGTACATAATTCCCTCCGGTAGGTGCCTCAAAAATCTGGTATCTGTGGAAAATCATTGGTCCTATCTATTATGAAACTTAGTAATTTTGTTTTTATGGAACTCACAAAAGAAATACTGGCACTTCGCCCCTATCTCTTCAGCATTTCCTATAACATGTTGGGCATGGTCGAAGAAGCGGAGGACATTGTTCAGGATGTTTTTGAAAAGTGGCTATTCGCGAAAGAAGTTAAAGAGCCAAAAGCATACCTGGCACGCATCGCAATTAACCAAAGTATTAACCGGCTGAATGATCTTCGGAAGACCAGGGAAAACTATGTCGGAATGTGGCTTCCGGAGCCCTATATCACTTTAGAACCCGAACCTGTTCCAACACTTGAATACGGAATGCTCTTTTTGCTGGAACGTTTGAATCCCAATGAGCGGGCAGTTTTTATTCTGCGTGAAAGCTTTTCGGAAGAGTATAATTCCATTGCTGAAATCACAGGCCTTTCTGCTGATAATTGCCGGCAGTTACTACATCGTGCGCACGAAAAACTCGGACGAAGTAAGCCCTTGCAGGTTGATCCCGGGAAACAACGAACATTTACCGAAGCTTTTTTTATTGCACTGCATGGCCAGGACCGTTCCGAACTGGAAACCTTACTCCGTAGTGACATTGAACTCTTCAACGACGGCGGAGGAAAACGCTCAGCCGCACTCAAGCCACTCTTTGGTCTGGCGAAAGTGGTAAAATTCCTTATCGGAGTTACTGAGCTTCCTGAAGCCAAACAAAATGAATACGAGTACCGGCCGGTATTTGTGAATGGTTATCCGGCAGCAATTATTTTCAACAAAACGACCAATGAGCCGGATTCAATGCAATACATTGAATTCGAAGGCCATGAAATTATACGTTTGCTCAATGTCCGGAATCCGGATAAACTCAGAATCAGGGGCAAATTGGAGTAATGGATTATTTTACGACTTTTTTCATTATCCCAGCAGACAAGTTGATCAGTGAGCGATCCGAATAAGGTTAGTAATCTAACCAACCTGACTTGTTTTGTTTTATATTTTACAAAGCCTGAAATTTAACGATTTCCATTTGACTTGCGCTTGAGAATGGCTTAACTTACTTCCATTAACTATTATTCACTTTATTATGAAGACAACACTATTTACAGTGGCACTTCTATTGGTGTCGAACCTGTGCAGCGCACAGCGAATCTTGGAAACAACCAACGGAAGTTGGGACAATCCGAATCTATCTGTTGAAACCTATAAAGACCTTGTCTTTAGCGGCTATACGGAAACAAACCCTGCAACAGGATTGTTAACTCCCACATTTAAGGTTTCCGACATCATCGGAACGCCGATTACAACCTATTATGTCGATTATCCGGATGCCGTTTATTTAATGGATTTCACCATCCGAGAGGCTACAAACACCATTATTCTTACAGGAATGACAGCAGTAACAACCGGAGGAACTGCTTACAAACTGATTGTAACCGAAGTTGACTTCATGACCGGAACACCGGTACAAAGTTCACTTGAGTATCCTTTCAGTAATAACTCAATGATCCCTCACCAGGTAATCCATTCGGAAGCAAACGCCCAGGTTACCATTGTAGGAAGTGAAATTATTGGCACTATGACACCGACCAGTTTTGCTTCCAACCCGAAATTCGGTTTTGTACTTGGATTGGATCTCAATAATTTCAATAACATCCTGTATATGCCAATCCAATTGGACCTTCCAAGCACCAGCAATTATGATTACGACATGTTGGAAAATATTACGGAAGTCGACGGATCAGGTTATTTTATTTCCGGCTCGTGTAATGGACCCTCGGGAGAACAAAATCTCCTTACAATGGGAATCGATTATGGAGGAAACGTTACTTTCTCATTCATTATCGACAACACCAATTCCCGTTTCACAGGTTCATCCGTTATGTACAATGCTGCGCTGAATGTAGTTTACCTCACAGCGAATAACAGCGTGATGCATCAATACCAAATAGCAAAGTGCGATCCAACTACCGGATTGTTCCTTACTCCGTGGATCAGCCACCAATTTTCAACCCTTCCGATCGGAGGAGGTGTGGATCAAAATGGTTTCCGCTTACAGCAAACTCCCGACAATTATATCATTTTGGGCGGATACTTAAGCGCTCCGTTCGGGGCACTGCCACAGCAACTCACTCCTTTCCAGGTGGTGATGCGGGACGATTTGGCTTTTATTGCTGCAAAACAATATCAATCGGATAATAACTCGCCACTTTCTCCAAGTTATTTCGAAGAAAACGGGAATTCCGTTTTTATCAATACACCAGACATGATTGTATATAATCCTTATGAAAGACGTACTTATCTGGTCAATCAAAATACAAACTACGGTGGTTTTGACCTAAACGTATCTTCCCTGTTCAAGGCTTCGAAATGCGAAAAGTTATTGCCGGTAAATACTCTTACTAATAATCCCAATATAATCGGTATCGGAAACTTCAATCCGCTTCCGATGTACTCCGCTGTCTACATGCCAAACCCGGGACCGCGACCAATTTTAGAGCATATACTTTGTCAAAGCATTGCGCCTAAAGCACTTGCTACAGTGACTCCAAATGTCTTATTGGCACCGAATCCTGCATCTGATCTGTTGAACATTACACTGGATGACGAGACAATCCGGGAAGTAGTGGTTTACGACATGAAAGGCAAGCTTGTGCTTTCACAAAACGCAACAGAACGTAAACTTACTCTTCAGGTAGGAAAACTGGATCAGGGAGCTTACGTAATTGAAATCACCACGGAAGAAGGTACTATTTACCACGAACGCTTCGTGAAGGAGTAAACTTGAACTGATAATTACTTTAGAAGCCTCGTTTGTATTTGCAAGCGAGGTTTTTTTTTATGAGAATCAGGATCAAAATGAAGCTAATTACCAGCCCTGCTTCCACTTCTGAGCAATCCTCAATGCCGTTTCCAGCATATAGGGCGACCATTTTTCAATTTCCCAGGATGAATGTGCTAATGATGAATGATGAAGTGAACGAAACGCCTCATTGTAATCCGTCGAGTGTTCGAGTATGGAAGACAATTCAAGCTGCTGCTCGTATAATTTTGCCGATTCGGGAACCGGGTCCTGCAAAGCAAGGAAGGTTTCAGGTAAAAAATCAGTAGTTGGAAAAGCATGGTTTTGTGCATTGAAAGTATTTACAATTGCCTGCATTTTGTCGAAATCCATCTGAAATTGCTGCTGACTTTCATCTGTATGAAGTGCGACTCCAAGTTGTTCCAGCACTACAAACTTCAGATTCCGGCACAAAGGCAAGGATTGTCTCAATAATTCAAAAACAGCTTCGGGAACAGCATCGTCGTGTGTATCTCTCCTGATAGTGCGTTCGGGCTGAATTCCAGATAATTCCCAGCTTCCACCTGAAATATGGATTTCACGCACACGGTCGAGCGGATAAGCCCGGATCAGTGTATCGAAATCCAATGAGAAATTCTCCAACTGGCAATACAAATTATGTAAATCGAGAATAATGAATCCGTTGACAGGTTCGATCAGTTCGGATAAAAATTCTCCGTGTCGCCGCACCTCATCCGGCGAATAAGAAAATGCCAGGTTCTCCAATCCCACAGGACAGGAACAGGCATCCTGAATACGCTGCAGGCGGTCAATACCAATAGCCAGCGTTTCAGAATTGTAGGGAACAG
>CAMPIU010000212.1 GCA_946886545.1 uncultured Flavobacteriales bacterium
GCAACTTCCTTTATCAATGGAAATGCAAGTACGGGAATGAATGCAAGTTCCACAGATCAGAATGAAGGAATCGGATGGACCGGAATAGAAGATGCTTACGTACAGCAACTCACTATGACAGCCGGGACCAGTTATGCCATTCTCATCAATAATACCAATGCCACTAATGGCTTCTCATTGAATTGGGGCGGAACCGGAACCTTTGTTGGTCCGGATGCAAACATTACCGGCGGACCCTTTACGGTTTGCGCCGGAACTCCGGTTTCATTAGACGGAAATACATCAAGCAATTACAACAGCTTAAGCTGGAACTTTGTAAACGGATCAGGTTCACCCGCAAATGCTACTGGACCCGGACCGCATGCCGTGACTTATTCGACCGCAGGAACTTACGTAGCCATTTTAAATGCAACATCCACCACCGGATGTACTTCGGTGGAAACGGCGACCATTGTGGTCAGTGCGGGGATCACACCAACTTTTGCAGCAGTTCCGGCTTTTTGTTCCGGTCAGCCTGCCCCTGCATTTCCGGCTCAAACAAATGCACCGCTCGTATTGGGAACCTGGTCGCCCAATGTAATCAGCAATACAGCTTCGGGAACTTATACTTTTACCCCGAATCCCGGGCAATGTTCAACCACTCCGACAAGTATTTCTGTTACGGTCAATAATTCAATTACACCGACATTTCCATCGCATCCGCAATATTGTTTGAATGCAATACCACAAGCTTTGCCAGGTACTTCAGATAATGGTGTTGCAGGAACCTGGTCGCCGGCAACAATTAATACATTTACGGCAGGAACTACCAGCTACACCTTTACTCCTACGGGAAATCCGTGTGCTGCACCGGTCACAATCGCAGTTGTTGTAGAAGCTCCGACTATTCCTTTATTCATCCAGCTCCCGGCATTTTGTTCTGGTGAGATTGCACCGGTTTTACCCGCGTCATCTACTAATGGAATTACCGGAACCTGGTCGCCGGCAATCGTAAATAATACAACTTCAGGAACCTATACCTTTACACCGGATGCAGGACAGTGTGCCACAAGTGCCACTATGAGCATAACAGTAAATAACCCGGTAGCACCGAATCTTACTCCTGCGGGTCCGTTTTGTGAAAATACGGCAACAGGAGCAAACTTAACGGCTGATATTCCCGGTGGAAGTTGGTCAGGTGCGGGAATAACAGATCCCAACGGAGTTTTCACTCCGGATGCTGCCGGCATTGGGACACATACTTTGACTTATGTGCATACTCAGGGATGCGGTGGAACGAACACCATGGATGTTGTGGTTAATCCGGTGCCGAATTCTGCATTTATGGCTGATGTTTTGAGCGGCTGTACTCCCTTAAATGTTCAATTTACTTCCGATCCTTCCGTTGCGGTTTCTTCCTGGGATTTCGGTGATAATACCACTGCAAGCGGGGTGGGAGGAGTTAGTCATTCATTCAATACAGCCGGAACTTACTCGGTAACTCTCACGAACACAGCCAATGGATGTTCATCAAGTACCACACAAACAAATTATATTACGGTATATCCTAATCCGGATGCGCTATTCAGTGCAAGTCCGCAGGTTCTTACTCAAACGGAAACAAATACACAGTTCAATAACCAGTCGGTGGGTGGAAATTCTTACTTCTGGACATTTGGGGACGGGGACAACAGCAATCTGGAAGATCCGGCTCATCATTATCCTGAAGTTCCCGGACATTATACCGTGACATTAACCGTTACGAGTTCAAATGGCTGTACGGACCAGGCATCACTAATTATTACCATAAAGGACAATAAGCTTATTTATGTTCCGAATGCTTTTACACCGGACGGTGACGAATTCAATAACGTTTTCGCTCCAATAGTGACAGCAGGTTACGATACCCAAAACTATTCATTCAGCATCATTAATCGCTGGGGAGAAACCCTGTTTGAATCCCACGACATAAACAGGGGATGGGACGGAACTTATAGAGGGAAGCTGGTTCCGGCAGGAATTTATACCTGGACAATTCGGATCAAAAACCTGGATGATGACCGTTATGAAGTCTTAAACGGTCATTTGAATATGATGAGGTAAGAATCAATAACTTTTCTTCAGCTTTTCATAATCGATCTTCGAAAAATGCCGGGGATCTTTCGGTAATTCACCAAGTACCATTTTATCTACGAATGGGAATTTCTCTTTCAGAAAATCAGTTGATGTTTTCGGATCCTTCAATTCTACAAATAAAACAATTTCCCGGTTTATTTTTAAGATAGTTCCGCTAAGGACTGCCTGCTCTTGTTTAAGCCGGTATTCCAGGAGAAAGGGGGAATGAATCCGGCCTTCAGTTTCGAATAAATTTGCCGAACGACCCGTCAGATACAGCAAACCGTCTTCTCCGATAAATCCACTGTCACCTGTTCTGTGCCAGCATTTTCCATCCACTTTTATTTTGTTTCTCAGGACGGCTTCCTCATTATCCAGATACATATCCAGAACATGCGGACCAGCAACGCAAATTTCTCCTGTTTCTCCTGTTTTCAGTTGCATTTTCTCAAGCTCCGGGGAAGAATTGACTGAGATCATTTTGTCGGTAATGGGTAGAATCAAGATTTCAGTTGTGCGGTGAACCTGACCTACGCATAGTCCTTTTTTTACTTCCGGATCTTCATTCTTCAGTTGATCTGACGTAATTATGCTGATTGGCTCAGCCTCTGTTGAACCATAAACAACAGACACTTTCGCATCCTGAAAACCGGTGTTCAAAATTGCAGCCTCATCCGGAAAAACCGGCGCTCCACCGGTGAAGACATTTTTCAGTCCAGTTAATTGAATCTTGTTTTGAGAACAATATTCCGCTACCCTGATAGCAAAATACGGAGATGAAACCAAGCGGTTTACTTTTTCATCCCGAAGCAATTTAACCATGACTTCCGGTTTCATTTTCCGGGCTTTTTTCGACTTAAAAGGTGCAATGACAGAAGTGCAGCCAGCTCCCAGATTGATCAGCAGAACAATGGGTAAAACAGGCATATCCACTTCTCCCTCCTGTGGCTCGATCTTCTCAGTAAGTGCATCAAATTGACTTTTCAAATGCGCATGTGTTCGTATTGCCGCTTTTGGAACTCCCGTACTTCCGGTGGTAAAGGTTATTAACGCAACATTATCAGCAGTAGTTTGAGTTTTCGAATAAGGGAAACCGGCTTTATAGCTTAGACCCAATTTTAATGGAGTTTTTCGCAGTTCTTTGGATAAAACCGACAAGCACTTCACTTTCCATCCACCGATCCATGCTTTGCAAGCAGCCAAACGGCAACAAACATCCAAGCGCTCCCTGCTAACCCATTCGTCGAGGAAAACTACTGTAGCTCCGATATCAAAAAGAGCCAGGACAATCCGGTACAAATCAATTCCCATTGGAACAAAGACCAAAACCCTATCGCCCTTTTCTATTCCTTTGGATTGAAAATAAGCAGCAGTTTCTTTTACTTCGGCAGATAAGTCACCGTAAGAAATCCGCTTCTTTCCGTTCACAATTGCGCACCTTTCGGGGGAGTTCCCAGCATGCTGAAAGAATAGATCGGTGACGTTTATCCTGCTCATTTCAAATTGATTTTGCGTAAAGTACGTATTCCCGGTAGGGTTGTGAATTGAAATTCTGAGAAACTTCGGAAGAGGTTGCATCGTAAATCATAAATGCGTGAATAGCATCTTCCATTCCGTCTTCAACAGCCCGTTTCATCACCTCCAAAGCAATTACATGTCCAACACCGGCATATTCCTTTCCATATTTCCGGGCAACCGTTTTATAGACCAATTGCTTTTTTGTTTTCTCAAGGAAATTTTGAAATGCGAATACAAAAGCAATCAATTCGCCCTCTTTTTCCGCCAAAAGCACATATTTCGTTCCCAATTGACGAATAATCCCGGCATATTTCCTGTAAAAAGTCTCCCAGGAAATGCTCGTATATAAAGTGTTTCGTTCAAAGGCTGCTTTCACTAAGGGGAACAATTTTTCCAGTTCCTCATCAATTTTGGAAGCATCGAATTCCCGAACGGTAATGCCATTCAAATCAGTTTCTTGGATCTTATGTGCTACTTTTTCGTTGTTAACAGTAATTCCCCGTTCGATCCTGCTTTCATAATTCAGGATCACTTCAAATCCTAATTCCCGGAACAAGTCGTTGTAATAAAGCGGATGAAAAGGTTCGGATAAAAAAAGCGGGTTGTTGTGATGTACACTGAAGCGGTAATTGTCCCAAGTGGAACCATTCATTGGTCCAATAATAAAGCCGAAGCCGTTTGATATTGCCCACATTTGCGTATCAGATAGGAGCAAGAGAGCTATGATCGAATCATTGATGCATTCAAAATTGCCAATACAGCAAGCTTTTTCGTTTTTCCATCTCAATTCCGTATTATTGTAAAGTGCTAATCGACCCACAGGAACCTTATTTTCAGTTATGACAAAACAACACACTAAAAATTCGATGTTCAATTCGTCGGATTGTAACCTGCCCAACGAGTTTTCTTCGTAAACAGATTGCTTTACTTCAGCAAATAAATGGAATTTTTTGTCAGAAGGTAAGAGCTTATGGATTTTTATACTCATATCGAAGCAAATAAACTGAGCAATAATACCACTGATAATGGAATGGAGAGATTATCGGAGCCTTTTCCACTCACAGCTTCTACCAATGTGGCGCCAGTTGCGACTAAAACTAACTGATATCCTGTCATAAAAGAAAGCTCTTTGTTGAACATAAAAGAAAGTCCGAGTAACACAACAAAAGCACTTAGAAGGAAAGCAGTACAACCCATTAAGGTTTTGCTGTCTTTTCCAACGGTGAATTCACCCTTGGGCCAGCGTTTTCCGAACAAGGCAGCCAATGGATCTGAAATAGCCAGTACCAGTATGGGGGCATAAAAGAACATCAAATCATTGTTGTGATATTGGTACAAAAGGAAGCATGAGTAAACGGCAATAGGGTAAAGAATACTTCCGTGTGATTCCCGATCGATGGCATTTATAGAGGGAAGAAAGCGATACTTCAAACTGAACAATAAAATCACCGCGAACGAAGCACAAAGAGCCAATACCGACCAGGAACTAGTCAGGTAGACCGGAAACATCAATGTTAAAGCACCTGTTCCAAAATGAACCAATTTTCGGGTGTGCTCAACTTTTGTTGATGTCGTTCGATGGATAAGTTCACTTATTCCGAACAAGCCAAGAAAACAGGCTGAAAGCCAAGCTATGGGTATTAAATCGTCAATCATAATTTTGTATCTAAATGAAATTGCTGGTAGAAAAAGCCTTTGTCGATTATTGTCAGTTCCTTCGATAATTCTTCTTCATTTTTCACCTCTTGAGGGAATTGTTGAGCTACAGAACGTGTTACCATTAAATTCCAATAGGCCAGTTTTCCACCTGTATTTAATCCGTTTATCAAACCTTTTGCCGTGTTTTCAAAAAGTTCGGGGGTCATGTATTCAAAAATGTTTGACAAGTTCATGTAATCAAATCGTCCATATTGCACGATCGCATCTTCTGCATAACCATGAAAAACGTGCAGCTTATCGAGGTTCTGTTTGATAAGTATGTAGTTTTCCGGTTCTAAATAATGCGGCAGTAAGGTCCTGAAATCGCCCGTCAAATTGTAATTGAGGATGAAATTGTGCTGAGCGCCTTTGCTTTTCAGGTGGGCTGCCGCTTTGTTATAAATCGTTCTTCCGACATGA
>CAMPIU010000213.1 GCA_946886545.1 uncultured Flavobacteriales bacterium
TCACTAAGCTTCACGCCGTCTTTTCTTAATTTAATGAAAATGGTTGAAATGATAAATAGAAAAAGAGCAACAGGTAAAAACGAGATGATGTCCTGGATGGTTTTATTCCCACTTGCCGTAACCACGGTCGGATTTGTTTTAGCAGCAGGTGGATTTTCCACTTTAGTCTTGGTGTTGACTGATTCCGTGTTGCTGGTTTTTCCGGTAGCTGAATCTCCGGTTTGAGCTAAGCTGAGAGTAATTCCTGATAAAGCGATCAGGATCGTTAAAAAGAAGTGTTTCATAAATAGTGATTTTCGTCAAATGTAACATTAAAAATGAAACGACTTATGAAGCACACTAATTTTTTGCGGGCGTTTTTTTACGGACTACCAAACAGGAATTTTCACGGGTTAAATTCGCGGATTTCTCTGTAAAGCCGATTCGTTGGAAGACCCATTACATTCGTATAAGTTCCTTCCATCCGTTTTACGGCAACATAACCGATCCATTCCTGGACCCCATAAGAACCTGCTTTATCAAAAGGTTTATACTGATTAATGTAGAAGTTGATCTCTTCTTCCGTCAAGTGTTCAAACTCTACATCTGTGCGTTCGGAAAAAGAAGTGCTTTTTGTTTTTGACCCTATAAAAACTCCGGTAATCACCGTATGTTTTTTGCCCGACAAACGCGCTAACATCTTTTGAGCGTCTTCAAAATTTACGGGTTTTCCAAGGATTTCACCTTCGAGAATAACAACGGTATCTGCACAAATAACAGCTTCGTTATCAGCTAAATCGGGTAGGAGGGCATCTGCCTTTAGTTTTGCAAGAAATTCGGGGACTTCTGAAGCAGGAAGTGAATCCGGATATACTTCTTCCGTATCTTTTATCCGAACTTCAAATTCGACTCCAATACCTGCCAGTAGTTCTTTTCTGCGGGGAGATTGAGAACCAAGGATCCATTTCATTTCTTTCATAGGAAATACCAGTAAAAAGGCATGCAACAACCGATCAGCATGGTTATTTTTAAAATCAGGTCAATGCGTTTTAAGCTGTTTCGGTCCGGTTTATTCAACAGAAGTATACAGCAGATGATCAGCAGAAGGTAAATAACAAATGAAGGTCCCATGACGAGCACAAATGTTTGATTAAAAACAGCATATCCTTCAATTAAAAACGGAAGCGAAATACCTATGATAGCAATTAAACAAGTCAATGAAATCCAGCGTGCTTTGTTGATTCCCAATACGATTGGAATTGTTTTGGCTTTCAATAACAAATCACCTTCTACATCTTCCATATCTTTCACTATTTCGCGGACCAGGTTCAAACAGGAAGCAAAAAAGGCCAATGCAACAACGAAGAAAATTTTTAGGTTTAGTTGAGAGATCCAATTTGCACCTTCTTTAAAATCACTCATGAAATTTGCACTCTGGAAAGGAGTTGTCAGACCTAAAAAGTGGATTCCGCACAATAAGGGCACTAAACCGGTTAATGCGGCAATAAACAAGTTCCCGATGAGGAATTTCCTTTTGAAATACATGGAGTAGAACCACAGGATATTGATACTCAATAAATGAATGAATACATACCAGAATGTTTCATAAGCCCAGGTTAAATAACAGGCAATAGAAAATGCTACAAAGTTCAGTATCCAGTGTGAAACAATAGCCCATCTCGGTTTAATGTATTTTCCGATGATAACTTTGTTCGGTTTGTTGATTCGGTCTGCTTTTACATCGAAATAATCGTTGATAATATTTCCACCGGCAGCGATCAGAACAGTGGAAAATACCAGCAGGAAATAATCGATCACTTCGTTCGGATGTGATCTTTTGAGTAAAACATCTTCAGAGAAATACGGAATAAAGAACACACGGATCCCATACATTGTCAGGATAATGACAAGCAGGTTTATCGGTCTTATGAGTCGGATGAAATGCATTATTTCACGATCTTATATTCTGTTCTGCGATTCTCCTGGTGTGCTTTTTCTTTCTCATTTTCCTTTGTCATTTTTGCAATGGTTTCATCTGAGAAAATAGGCATCGTTTCACCGTAACCTTTTGAAGATAAACGGGAAGCTTCGATTCCCTGGCTGATCAAATAATCTTTCACTGACTTAGCCCGTGCTTCAGACAATACTAAGTTTTCTGCAGCATCGCCGCGTGTATCAGTGTGTCCGCCAATTTCAATCTTGGTTGCCGGATTAGCTTTAAACACATCACGCAGTTTATTCAGTTCTACAAAAGACTCCGGTCGCAGTGTTGCTTTGTTCAAATCAAAGAATACATTCTTTAATGCCGTTGCAGTCCCGGAAGCTGTGAGTGGAACCATCGGAACATCCATGTGGAATGATTCCTGATTATCTGCAATCGTCATGTTGAAGTTTTGCGAGAAGAAAGTATACCCGGGATAACTTACCGATAAAGCGTATTCTTCGTTCAGGGGAAGTGAAACCGTAAAAGTTCCGTTTACCTGGTCAGCTTCGGATTTAATCACTTCAACTCCTGTTTTGATATTCACCAAAGAGAATTTTCCCGGAAGTGGTTTCTTTGTCAAAGCATCGAATACTAAACCATCGAAATACAAGGTTTTCACAGGACGGAATTTTTCCGGCATGATGAAGTAGTAGATGTCGAGGTCACCGAAACCTCCTTCACGATCGGAAGCAAAGAATGCAATTTCGCCATCTGCACTAACAAGCAGTGAATTTTCATCGGCACTTGTGTTGATCGGATATCCCAGATTTTCAGGTTTACTCCATTCACCTTTGTCATTCATGCGGGACATGAAAATATCCAGTCCGCCCATTCCGGGGTGACCCTGGGAAGAGAAATACAATGTTTTTCCATCCGGGTGGATCAAAACCGACTCTTCCATGTAGGGTGTATTGATGGTGTTTGGTAAGCGAACAGGTGTATCCCAGGAACCATCGTCTTTTAAAGTTGAAAAATAAATATCCGAGTCCGGTCGTCCGTTTCGCGTCATTACCTTTCGAACGAAATAAAGTGTTTTTCCATCTGCAGACAAAGATGGCTGTGATTCCCAATTTCCTGTATTGATCGCCCCCGAAAGATTCACAGGATCAATCCATTGATTCCCCAAACGCTTGGTATAAAACAAATCACAGCTTCCTCTTCCTTTTCTGTTCTCTCCGTAATTTGTACCGCTTTCATCCGAACAGGCCACAAAGATGAGATTTCTCCCGTCGGCACTGATAGTCGGTGCACCTTCATTATTTACAGTATTGATGTTTTTCGGCATAGGAAAAGCAACTTCCCAGGTATTAAAAGTGCTTAGATTCGAAACATAAAAATCTTCTTGTTTCTGGTACGGGCCATTTACACGCTTGTCATCAATTAAACGTGTAAATAACAATGTTTTTCCATCAACTGTAATCGTAGGGAAGTATTCAGGATCTTTTGTATTTACACCCGGACCAAGATTAACCGGTTTAAATTGATTCGGATTTTTCATTGCTTCGATTGCAAAGGCACAGTCGTTGATGACTTGTTTCGCACGTGCAATGTTTTCCGGATGGGCTCCTTTTGCCTGTGTGAAGGTCGTGAAATTTTTTACAGCATTCTCATATTCACCAACAGAGTATTCCAATGTTCCCAGGTAGAAATAAACGGCACCACCGGAAGTTGGATTCGGATTGATGGCTAATGCCTTACGGTAGTGTTCTATTGCTTTGTATGGTTGATTTAATTCTTCATACATTTCAGCCTGCACCATGTGAGCTTCCCAAAAATTAGGGTCCTTTTCCAACGCTTTTTCTAAAAGTGCAATTCCACCTGCGTAATTCGGACCATGTGTTTTAGGATCAATCGATTTGCCCGGTTCATCCCGTCCTTGTTCATATAATGCAATTGCTTTTTTGTTTTTGGAAGAATAAGTCATTTGTGCAGTAGAGCAAGAAGCCGTTGCCAAAATGAAGAAAGCCAATAAAAGGTTTTTCATGCTTAAGGTATTTCTAAGTATTTGTGAGTTTGTAATGAAATCTTCCATTTCGGATGATTCTTCACATACTCTATGATAGCAGGCAATAATTGTTCCCTTTTTGACCATTCCGGCTGCAAATAAAGAACACAATCTTCATTCACTTTCAGAGAATGATCTTCTGCCCAAGCTAAATCTGATTTATGAAAGATAACAATTTTTAGTTCAGAAGCTTTCATATAGGCTTCTTCGACAGGTGCTTTAAACTTTTTTGGGGAAAAGGTATACCAATCAACATTTCCTGTCAACTGGCTGGTTCCCGAGGTTTCAATGGCAACATATTTACCGATGGAATGAAGCGCGTCAACCAAAACAGTCAGATCGTACATGGCGGGTTCTCCACCTGTAATAACTACCAGGTCTCCCGGATATTGTGCGGCAATGTTTTTTAATTCTTCGGCACTCATTTTAGGATGTACGTCTGCATCCCATGATTCCTTCACATCACACCAGACACAGCCCACATCGCAACCGCCAAGCCGGATAAAATACGCTGAAGTACCGGTATATTTTCCTTCACCTTGTAAAGTGTAGAAATGTTCCATAACCGGGTACAAAGTAGAACTGTATTGTGTCATACATCAAAGGTAATTACTAATTGCGAATTACGAATTACGAATTTTGATCTGTTGTTGAACAATAAACGATTCGTTTTGATAGATTTTTAAAAATTAATTCGGAATTAGGATAGGACTTCCAGATCACTGATCTCATTAATATTGAGAATAATGGTTCCACTGTCGTCTGCACTGAAATTCTTTTTGAATTTTACTCCGGTTGCCCATTGGTGTTCTGCATAGGAATGCTTCCTGATAACCGTTTGGGAATAGGTTTCATCAAATGCTTCAATGATAATAAGTAATTCTGCCAGCTTTCCCCTGATTTCGGATAAACTGAGATCATATAATGGAGAATCATCATTGATCATGTGCACAAGTGTCCATGTGAGCGGGAAATAACGAACGAAATCTGTTTCGAGGGGAATATTGTAATACTGCCTGGTTACCATGTTAGCATCGGAATCCTCATTGACCAAAGAAAGCAATACATGAACTTTGGTGTTTAAGAGTACGCTGTTTCGTTGATTGACAATTTTAAACATCAAAGCCATTTTGTCTTTATGTGGAGTAATGATGACGTTGTGTGAAAAGGCAATTTTGGTGGATGGTCTGGAAAAACGTCCGTAGATCAAACCTGTTGCTATGGCAAAGGCAATCAATCCCACGAATGCTTCCATGGCAGCAACAAAAGAGGTAAGATTCCCTACAGGAGCAATTGCACCGTAACCAACGGTGGTGAATGATTGCGCACTGAAATAATATGCAGCCACAAACTCATTTTGATTTGGGGTGATACCATGTAGGTGTTCAGTTCCTATCAAGCAATAGATTCCGGCAAAGAAGAGATTGGCGACCAAAAAACTTCCCACCAGGAAGAATCCGAATTTCCATGCATTCAAATCAACTAAATATTTATAAAAGTCTTTCAGCATGCGGATTGTTCCGACGCGTTTGATATTGTATGAGCCGTCTTCGTTTAAAATCCGCTTGACCGATTTTTGATATGCTGTTCCTAATCCCGGATCTTGTGATTCGTATTGATTAATTTTATGTTGTTTGCCCATTTTGCATGCGTTCGAATTATAACTTGAAGTTAATCAATCTATAGAATTGAAAATTAAATTTATAAGCAAAAAAAATCCCGTCCATCAATTGATGAACGGGATCTTAGTA
>CAMPIU010000214.1 GCA_946886545.1 uncultured Flavobacteriales bacterium
TCGCTGCACGGATCAAAGTAGCTGATGCGTATGACCGTTTACTCGGAACATCTGAAAAGATAGAAACGCCTCACAGAGACGGAAAGTCAAAACACGTGTTCCATCAATATACCGTTCAATTGAAAGGTGTTGACAGAGATGCATTACAGGCCTATTTGGCTTCAAAAGATATCCCATCGATGATTTATTACCCTATTCCTGCACACAAACAAGGAATGTTCAAATCATTTAAGCTCGAAGATCTTGATCTTCCGGCAACGGAAGAGTTAACGAAACACGTAATCTCATTCCCAATTCACACTGAAATGACAGAAGAACAACAGGCATTTATCTGTTCTGAAATTCTCAACTTCGTAAATGCTCACTAGAACATGAAAAAAATCGCTGTTGTTGGAACCGGTTATGTTGGTTTGGTAACCGGAACCTGTTTTGCCGAAACGGGTAATCAAGTCATTTGTGTAGACATTGACAAACAGAAAGTAGAAAGAATGCGCGGCGGGGAAGTTCCTATTTACGAGCCGCACCTGGATGTTCTTTTTGAACGGAATATTAAGGCAAACCGTTTATCATTTACAACTGATCTGGAAGAGGGTATCAAGGATGCGGAGATTATCTTTTTGGCCTTGCCAACTCCTCCCGGAGAAGACGGATCAGCTGATCTGAGATATATTTTGGGGGTTGCCGATGATTTGGGTAAGCTATTGAAAGATTACAAAGTTATTGTAGATAAAAGTACGGTTCCGGTTGGAACAGCAGAAAAAGTCCATGCAGCAATTGCAAAAAATGCGAAAGTAGACTTTGATGTGGTTTCCAATCCTGAATTCTTAAGAGAAGGTTTTGCGGTAGATGATTTCATGAAACCGGACAGAGTTGTTTTAGGAACTTCTTCCGAAAGGGCAGAGCGCATCATGGAGCAATTGTATAAACCATTTGTACGACAGGGAAATCCTATCATCTTTATGGATGAGAAGTCTGCAGAACTGACCAAATATGCCGCAAATGCGTTTTTAGCTACTAAGATCACTTTCATGAATGAAATTGCTAATTTCTGCGAGTTGGTTGGGGCAGATGTGGACAAAGTGCGCATTGGAATCGGTTCGGATGAACGGATTGGGAAACGCTTTCTGTTCCCAGGGATCGGATATGGAGGTTCCTGCTTTCCGAAAGATGTTCATGCCTTGGTGAATTCCGGATCTGAAAATCAGTTTTCATTCGAAATCCTGAAGGCGGTTATGGCTGTGAATGAATCCCAAAAAACTGTTCTTTTCCCTAAAATGAAGAACTTCTTCAGGGGAGATCTGACAGGAAAAAAAATTGCGTTGTGGGGATTGGCATTCAAACCGGATACAGATGATATTCGTGAGGCTCCGGCTTTGTATATGATTGATGAGTTGACTAAAGAAGGAGCATTGGTGACGGCATACGATCCGGAAGCAATGGAAAATGTGAAAGCATTGGTCGGAGAGAAAATTTCATTTGTTGAGAACGAATACGAAGCACTCAAGGATGCTGATGCTTTATTAATTTGCACGGAATGGGGAGTATTCAGAAACCCTGATTTTGATAAAATGAAGTCCTTGATGAAAGATTCCGTTATCTTCGATGGAAGAAACCTTTTTGAGATTTCTGAAATGAATGAAAAGGGCTTTTACTATAGCTCGATTGGCAGATCCATAGTATCGAAATAATATGAGTACAAGCAGAAAACGCGTATTGATCACCGGTGCAGCCGGATTTTTAGGATCTCATTTATGTGATCGTTTTATAAAAGACGATTACCATGTGATTGCAATGGATAATCTCATAACAGGTCGCTTAAAAAACATTGAACACTTATTTCAGTTAGAAAACTTCGAGTTTTATAATCACGATGTCAGTAAGTTCATTCATGTAAGCGGAGAATTGGATTACATTCTTCATTTTGCATCTCCCGCAAGTCCGATTGATTACTTGAAAATTCCCATTCAAACATTGAAAGTTGGATCTTTGGGAATTCACAATTGCCTGGGCTTGGCACGTGTTAAAAATGCACGGGTATTGATTGCAAGTACATCCGAAATTTATGGAGATCCAACAGTTCACCCGCAAACGGAAGATTATTGGGGGAACGTGAATCCGGTTGGTCCGAGAGGTGTTTACGATGAGGCTAAACGTTTCCAGGAAGCGATCACGATGGCATATCATACCTTTCACGGTGTTGAAACCCGGATCGTGCGGATTTTTAATACTTATGGACCTCGCATGCGTTTGAACGACGGACGTGTTCTTCCTGCATTTATCGGGCAGGCGCTTCGCGGAGAAGATTTGACTGTTTTTGGTGATGGTTCTCAAACACGCTCATTTTGTTACGTCGATGATTTAGTGGAAGGAATTGTTCGTTTATTACATAGTGATTGTTCCGATCCGGTCAACATCGGGAATCCGGATGAGATCACCATTAGCCAGTTTGCAGAAGAAATCATTAAATTGACGGGAACAACTCAAAAAGTGATTTACAAAGATTTGCCGGTAGATGACCCGAAACAACGTCAGCCGGATATTACAAAAGCAAGAAAATTATTAAACTGGGAACCGCAAATTGACAGGGCAGAAGGTCTAAAGCGGACTTATGCCTATTTTAAAAGTTTAACCAAGGAAGAATTGTATCAATCAGATCATATTGATTTTGAGAAGTATATCGTTCGGTAACATACGAATTATTCATTGAAAATTGAAAATTGAAAATTGAAAAGATTTTGAAAAGGGGCTTCAACTTCATTCGGCCACCTTTTCGCTTTTCACTTATCAATTCTCCATTTTCCATTTTCATTTTAAGATGACATATTTTGCACACGAAACAGCCGTAGTTGATGCAGGCTGTAGAATTGGGGAAGGGACTAAGATCTGGCATTTTTCACACATTATGCCGAATTGTACGATCGGTGAAAAATGCAATATCGGACAAAACGTTGTGATTTCTCCGGAAGTGATCCTGGGAAACAATGTGAAGGTTCAAAATAACGTATCAATTTATACCGGCGTTATTTGTGAAGACGATGTTTTTCTTGGACCGTCCATGGTTTTCACTAACGTGATGAATCCACGATCTGCTGTAATCAGAAGAGATCAGTATTCGAAAACGGTAGTAAAAAAAGGTGCTTCTATCGGGGCAAATGCTACAATAGTTTGCGGAAATGACATTGGCGAATATGCATTCATAGGGGCAGGATCGGTTGTGACGAAAGAAGTTCCGGCCTACGCTTTGGTTGTAGGAAATCCTGCAAGACAAATTGGCTGGATGAGTGCTTTTGGACACCGACTGACATTTGATGAAAATGGATTCGCAACTTGCCCGGAGAGTAATGAACGTTATCAGTTGGTGAATAATCAGGTAAAAGCCCTTTAATTCAGACATGCTTAAGTGGCAAATTTCATTATTTTTGCGCCTCAAATCCTGAGAAAAATTTATTGATACTATCAAAAGAAAGAATATGATACCAGAAAATCACAAAGTGAAGTTTGCCATTCTTGGATCCGGACACATCGGTAAAAGACATGCTGAAATGGTTCGAAGAGACCCGGAGGCAGAGTTGGTTGCGATGATTGATGTTCGTTCGATAGAAGAATGTGCTGCTGCTGATTTTAATGTTCCTTTCTTTAAGACCCTGGATGAACTTTTGGCTTCAGGTATCGATTTTGATGTTTTAAATGTTTGCACTCCGAACGGTTTGCATGCAGAACAGGCTTTGGCAGGTTTGGAGAATAAAAAACACGTAGTGGTTGAAAAACCGATGGGTTTGACCAAGGATCAATGCGAAAAAGTCATTTTTAAATCCTTGCAGCAATCCAAACATGTTTTTTGTGTAATGCAAAACCGTTATTCTCCTCCAAGTGAGTGGATCAAAGAGTTGATTGAGCAAAAAGTATTAGGAGATATTTTCATGGTCCAACTGAATTGCTATTGGAATCGCGATGAGAGGTATTACAAAGCCGGAGGTTGGAAAGGAACAAAAGATTTGGACGGCGGAACTTTGTTTACGCAGTTTTCTCACTTCATAGATATCATGTATTGGTTGTTTGGTGATATTGACCATATCCAGGGGAAATTTGCTGATTTCACACATAAAGATTCAACAGATTTTGAGGATTCCGGATTTGTGAGTTTTGATTTCATCAATGGTGGAATGGGTTGTATCAATTATTCGACAGCTGTTGCAGATAAGAATCTGGAGAGTTCCATGACTATTGTCGGTCGAAACGGAAGTGTGAAAATTGGAGGTCAGTACATGAATGAAGTGGAAGTGTGCAATATTCCGGGTTATGAAATGCCAAACCTGGCACCAACCAATCCGGGGAATGATTACGGAGCCTATAAAGGATCTGCAGCCAACCATCACTACGTAATAACAAATGTTATTGATACATTAAAAGGAAGAACTTCTGCTACTACGAATGCCCTGGAAGGATTGAAAGTGGTAGAAATTATTGAACGTATTTATAAGGTAAGAAATGAGCAACTCAATTTACAATAAATTAGTAGCTAAAGAAGCTAAACTCGCAGTTATTGGTCTTGGTTATGTAGGCCTGCCGATTGCATTGGAATTTGCAAAAAAGATCCGGGTGGTTGGATTCGATATCAACCAGGCACGTGTAGATCTGATGCGAAATAAAAAGGATCCCAGCAACGAATTAACTTCAAGTGATTTTGATAACTGTGATATTCATTTTACAGCTGACATCAATGACCTGAAAGACGTTCAGTTCTATATTATTGCTGTTCCTACACCTATAGACGATGCGAACTTACCTGATTTACGCCCTTTGTTAGGTGCTTCCAGAACAGTTGCACAAGTTTTAAAAGAGGGAGATTACGTAGTGTTTGAATCAACAGTATATCCCGGTTGTACGGAAGAGGATTGTATTCCTGTACTGGAAGAATTATCCGGATTGAAATTTAAGGATGATTTCAAAGTAGGATATTCACCTGAAAGAATTAATCCGGGTGACAAAGAGCATACCCTTCAAAATGTTGTTAAAGTAGTTTCCGGATGTGGTGAAGAATCTCTGGAGGAAATTGCAAAGACTTATGAATTGGTTGTTAGTGCCGGAGTTCATCGTGCTGCTTCAATTAAAGTTGCAGAGGCTGCGAAAATTATTGAAAACACACAACGTGATGTGAACATTGCTTTGATTAATGAATTGTCGATCATCTTCAACCGATTGGGAATTAATACCTATGAGGTGCTTGAAGCTGCCGGTACAAAGTGGAATTTCCTGCGTTTTTCGCCGGGGTTGGTTGGCGGACATTGCATTGGAGTAGATCCTTATTATTTGACGCATAAGGCCCAGCAAGCTGGTTACCATGCAAAAATCATTAATAGCGGCCGCTATGTAAATGACTCTATGGGCTTTTACATCGGAAAACAAACCACCAAGAAAATTATCGCTCAGGGAAAACACATCCAGGATGCAAAGGTGTTGGTGATGGGAGCAACTTTCAAGGAAGATGTATCTGATATTCGCAATTCCAAAGTAATTGATGTAGTGAATGAGTTGAAGTCTTTCCAGGTAAAAGTGGACTTGGTAGATCCGCATGCTTCTTCTGAAGAAATGGAACACGAGTACGGTGTAAGTTTAGTTGAAATCGGGAAAAATTACGATGCAATTATTGTAGCGGTTAACCATAAAGACTATAAAAACCTGGATGAAGCATATTTCAAATCATTAATGAAAGAT